>JALSZZ010000203.1 GCA_027075825.1 Mariprofundaceae bacterium
GTGCTGATGCTCTCACCATACAGCGAGGCAATGGCTGCGATCGTATTTTCATGCAGCTCCTGCCCAAAAAAATTTTTGTTTTCAGAAATATAATGCAAGCGTTCGGCCAGCATTCGCAACATCTCCGGCTGCTGCGACAAACGTTTCTCCAGCGTCAGCAAGCCCATCATATAATGCATAATGGTTTTGGCATGGGCATCAAACTCCCCTCGTAACTGCTGCCGTAAAGTGCGCAGGCAAACAGCATGCAACCAGTCCTCTGCGCTGACTTCCGATTCAAATAATCTGGCTGCCAGCCAGTCAAACATCTGCTCATCGCAGCGCCCCTGACGGGCCAGGGCGTTCACCATCCAGGCAATATGTGCCAGCGCTGCCAGGGCAATGACGCGATATTGCCGGGAGGAATATTTCAGTGTGTTCATCGCCTCGAATGATGCCGCGATAGCCATGGGCTGCAAGCCCCTTGAATATGGTATCGGTAAACCTTACAAAGCTGCCGTTGCATCGCAGGCGGTCGCCCCCCTTGAATCTCTTTCGCGGCGACCCTATACAGCGGTGCAAGTTTGCAACGAATCTGCAACAAGAGCTGATCGTCGTACAGGCGATCACTCAGCAGTTCCTGAAGGAGAAAAGAAACGATGGCAACAAAGGTTCGTCCTTTACATGATCGTGTAATCGTCCGTCGCCTGGACGAAGAAGAAAAATCCGCTGGCGGTATCATTATTCCTGATGCAGCCAAGGAAAAGCCGATTCAGGGCAAGGTTGTTGCTGCTGGCAACGGCAAGATCCTGGATAACGGCGAAGTTCGCCCGCTGGATGTCAAGGCTGGCGATACCGTGATTTTCTCTAAATATGCCGGCACTGAAATCAAGCTCGACGGCGAAGAATTACTGATGATGCGCGAGGATGATCTCCTCGGTGTGATCGAAGACTAATCACTGCTCTGACCCGTAACTAGATAAGGAGAACAGAAGACAATGGCGAAGGAAATTCGTTTCAGCGAAGACGCTCGTGCAAAAATGATGGGCGGCGTGAATGCGCTGGCTGATGCCGTCAAGGTTACCCTCGGCCCCAAAGGCCGCAATGTGGTCCTGGAAAAATCCTGGGGCGCGCCCACCGTCACCAAGGATGGCGTAAGTGTAGCCAAGGAAATCGAGCTGGAAGACAAGTTCGAAAACATGGGCGCGCAGATGGTCAAGGAAGTCGCTTCCAAGACTGCTGACATTGCCGGTGACGGCACTACCACTGCTACCGTACTGGCTCAGGCAATTGCCCGTGAGGGTGTAAAAGCCGTAGCTGCCGGTATGAATCCGATGGATCTCAAGCGCGGTATCGATAAAGCTGTGACTGCCATGGTGGACAGGCTCGGTGAGCTTTCTGTGGCCGTAAAGAATCAGGAAGAAATCGCTCAGGTTGGCACCATTTCTGCCAATGGTGACAGCGAAATCGGCCAGATCATCGCTGATGCCATGGAGAAAGTAGGCAAGGAAGGCGTGATCACGGTTGAGGAAGCCAAGGGTCTGGAAACAGAACTGGATGTGGTTGAAGGCATGCAGTTCGACCGTGGCTATCTGTCGCCTTATTTTGCTACCGATATGGAGCGCATGGAAGCCAATCTCGACAACCCTTATATCCTGTTGTTTGAGAAGAAGATCTCCAATATGCGCGACCTGCTGCCAGCACTGGAAGCAGTTGCCCGCTCTGGCAAGCCACTGCTGATTATTGCTGAAGACATCGAAGGCGAAGCGCTGGCTACGCTGGTGGTCAACAAGATGCGCGGCGTGGTCAATGTTGCTGCCGTCAAGGCACCTGGCTTTGGCGATCGTCGCAAGGCCATGCTGGAAGATATGGCAATTCTGACCGGTGCCAAACTGATCTCCGAGGATCTTGGCCTGAAACTGGAAAATGTCACCCTGGAAGACCTGGGTACGGCAGCCTCCGTCAAAATCACCAAGGACAACACCACCATCGTCGATGGCAATGGCAACAAGGCTGACATCGAAGCCCGTATCGCCCAGATCCGCCGTCAGATCGAAGATACCACCTCCGACTACGACCGTGAGAAACTGCAGGAACGCCTGGCCAAGCTGGCTGGCGGTGTTGCCGTGATCAAGGTTGGTGCTGCCACTGAAGTGGCCATGAAAGAGAAGAAGGATCGCGTCGATGATGCGCTGCATGCTACCCGCGCTGCCGTTGAAGAAGGCATCGTACCAGGTGGCGGCGTCGCGCTGATCCGTGCCCGTACAGCGCTGGATGGCCTGACGACGGACAACCACGATCAGGATACTGGCATCGCGATTGTTCGCCGTGCCGTGGAAGCGCCGCTGCGTCAGATCGTCTCCAACGGTGGTGGCGAAGCGTCTGTCGTCATTAACAATGTAGCGAACAATGATGACAAGAACTATGGCTTCAATGCTGCCAGCGAAAGCTATGGCGATATGAGCAAAATGGGCGTGATTGACCCGACCAAGGTTACCCGTTCCGCACTTCAGAATGCAGCATCTATTGCTGGTCTGCTGATCACGACTGAGGCTATGGTGGCTGAACTGCCAAAGCCTGAAGCGCCTGCAGCACCTGCCGGTGGTGATATGGGCGGCATGGGCGGCATGGGCGGCATGATGTAATCATCCGACCTTAGTTCGTTAAGGTATGAGGAAAGCCAGTAACCCTTGCGGTTGCTGGCTTTTTTCTTTTCTGCCCATTATGAGTAGTCCATGTTTATCCAGCCAGGAGTCTGTCGAACTTTGGCAATCGTCACGAGAAATAGCGGGATTGAGTCAAATTTACGACCTGTTGGCGGTAAGTAGCAGCGCTATTTAACAAAAACAGGGCGAAGATTTGGCCAATATCCGGTTTTTCGCAGTAGATTTGCCAAAGTCCGACAGACTCCCAGATCCCGATATATGCGGTGTTGTTGATCAGCACCCGAAATTAATTCCCCTCCTGGCTCCGCAGGAAGTCATGGCTTCAGTTTATCCGAAATTATGTGCTAAAAATTAATTTGACAAAGTCAAATTATGGTATCCACAACAGATGATGATGCCGTGAACTGAACGGGTGTTTGATTTCATCTTGCCTTTGCTGTTGCTTATCATCATGCTTGGGGCGGGGCTTGTGACACCGGAGAGGGACGTTACCGGAGGAACGGCATGGCCAAAGAGGATAAAACCCGCCAACTTCACCGAATACTGGCATCGTGCCGCACAGCGGTTAGTCGGCAGACGCTGCTGGAACGGCTTGAATGCTCGGGCAGCACACTGGATCGCTGCATCGGCGAACTGCGCAATCAGGGCGCTGATATTATTTGCCGGACTGGTCAGGGTTACTATTACCACCCTGATAAATGCTTTCATCTTCCCGGCCTGTGGCTGGATCAGCAAGAGTTTTTCGGACTGGTGGCCATGCAGCGTATTCTTGATCAGCAAGCGCCTGAGGCTGTATTGCAACAACTGCTGGAGCCGCTGGAGCAAACGCTGCACCGTCGCTTGCCTGATCAGGTCAGAGAACTGCACCGCATCCATCTGCGCGGTATTCAGACGCGCTTCCGTGAACTGCCGTGGTTCGATCTGATCGTGCAGGCGGTGCTAAAGCGCAAACGACTGGTACTGTGCTACGATGCCCGCAGCAACGGTCAGCACAGCGAGCGCGAGGTTTCGCCCCATCAGCTGATTCACTATCGGGATAACTGGTATCTCGATGTCTTCTGTCATTTGCGCCAGCAGCCGCGCACGCTGGCGCTGGATCGCATCACCTGGGCCAAACTCCTGCCGCAAACCGCCAGCGGCGAATGGATTCCCGATCACGAGCGTGGCTATGGTATTTTCGGCGGCAGAGCGGATAAAACCGCCGTGCTGCGCTTTACCCCGGCGCGTGCGCGCTGGGTTGCTGATGAAATCTGGCATCAGCGTCAGCAATGCCACATGCTCGATGACGGTAGCTGCGAGCTGCACATTCCCTACGGCAACCCGACAGAACTGATCCTCGATATTTGCCGCTATGGCCCGGACGTGGAAGTGCTGGCACCGGCTGATTTGCGTCAGCAGGTGGCTGAACGTTTACAGCAGGCCGCCGCTCGTTACACATGACCCCACGTTTTGGGGAAGGCATTCGTTAGCATTCGTTTATCAATGGCAAAGGAGGCAGCCATGAATATTCCGCAACTTCATCGCAGAGCATTGCTCAAAGCCATTCCCGGCGGTCTTGCCGCTTTGCTGCTGCCACTGCCAGCTACAGCAATCCCGCGCCGAACCATCGTCTTGCAGCAGTCTCCGCTCGCCGGTTTCCAGTTCTATCGCGGCGAACAACTCTTCCCCCGCCTGCGCATCGGCATGCCACTGCAACTGGTGCGCGAAGCACATAACCGCCACGACCCCCGCGCCGTCGCCGTCCATGTCCTGGGCGAAAAAATCGGCTTCGTCCCCCGTGCCGACAATGCCGCCATCGCACAAATGCTGGATCGCGGCGAGCGCCTCTCTGCCCGTATCATCGAACTGCAAACCACCCGCAACCCCTGGCAGCGGGTAAAGTTTGAGGTGGTGATTGATGGGTGAGAACCGTTACGCCGCGCATATTGATGAAGAAAAAAACATTCACCGGCTTGAAACACATTTGTTGCAAGTGGCAAAGATGGCTGCTTCCAATGCGGAGTATTTTGCTTCGGATCAATGGGCAGAACTGGCCGGGTGCTGGCACGACCTTGGCAAGTATTCCGCCGCATTCCAGAAGATGATCCATGAAGCCAACGGTATGGAAGCACATATCGAACATGAGAGCGCTACAGGTAAGGTGAATCACTCATCGGCAGGTGCTTTGCATGCGGTTGAAAAATTCGGTGTTCTTGGGCGAATTCTCGCATATTTAATTGCCGGGCATCATGCCGGATTGCCTGACTGGTATAAGGTGGATTCGCCAGGTCAGGCACTGGGCGAGCGATTGCAGGAGTGCGAACACCTCAAAGCAGCACTGCAAGCTGACATCCCGGCGTGTATTTTACAGGGAGAACAGCCTGTGCAAATGCCCATCGGCGGGCGCGAAGGGTTTGCACTCTGGTTGAGGATGCTGTTTTCCGCGCTGGTGGATGCGGATTTTCTCGATACAGAAGCCTTTTATGACCCGAATAAAACGGAATTGCGAGGTCATTATCCCGATATATTGACGCTGAAAAAAGCATTTGATGATCATATGGAGCGTTTGACCCAAAACGCTGCTGATACCACGGTGAATAAACTTCGCGCCAAAATTCTTGCCGATTGTCGAAAAACTGGTTGCCAGCAGCCGGGTGTCTTTTCGCTAACCGTACCCACAGGCGGTGGCAAGACCCTCTCTTCCATGGCTTTTGCGCTTGAGCATGCCATTACGCATGGCAAGCGACGCATCATTTATGCGATTCCCTATACCAGCATCATCGAGCAGACAGCGAATATCTTCCGGGGGATATTCGGTGATAGCGTTATAGAACACCACAGCAACCTTGATCCGGACAAGGAAAATCGGCGCTCGCGGCTGGCAGCAGAGAACTGGGATGCGCCTGTCATTGTCACGACCAATGTGCAGTTCTTTGAATCACTTTTTGCTGCCCGAACCAGCCGTTGTCGCAAGTTGCATAATATCGCTGACAGCATTGTGATTCTTGATGAGGCGCAACTGATGCCGCCGGAATTCCTTGCTCCAATCCTCAGGGTGATGAAGCTTCTGACTGAGTATTATGGCGTGAGCTTTGTGATTTCTACCGCCACACAACCGGTGATGGGCAGCATGAAGGATAGTTTTGGTCGCGAAGTGATCAAGGGTCTTGATGATGTGCGTGAGATTGTTTCTGATCCCGATGCGTTATATCGGCAGTTGGAGCGGGTCAACGTTAACATGCCGGATGATTTTCAGCAGCGGCGCACCTGGGAAGATATGGCTGCGGAGATTGCCGGACATGAGTCGGTATTGGTGATCGTCAACACCCGTAACGATGCCCGGGAACTGTTCAGACTGATGCCAGAAGGAGCAATTCATCTTTCGGCCTTGATGTGCGGTGAACATCGGTCGCGAGTGATCGCCGATATCAAACAGCGGCTGAAAGAGGGGAAGCCGACCCGCGTGGTCAGCACCCAGTTGGTTGAAGCGGGGGTTGATCTTGATTTCCCTGTGGTTTATCGCGCCATGGCCGGGCTTGATTCGATTGCTCAGGCCGCCGGGCGTTGCAACCGGGAAGGAGCGTTGCCGGGTAGAGGCAAGGTAGTGGTGTTTTTGCCGCCAAAGTCAGCGCCAGGCGGGCATTTGCGGCGGGCAGAAACAACTACTATTTCCCTGATGAGCGGGGATAGTAGTGATCCGTTGGCGCGGAGCAACTTCGCTCGTTTCTTCGAGCATTTCTATGGTAAATGTGATTTGGACAAGGAAAGAATAATCACGTTGTTGCATATGGATAGAAAGCTTCCAGGTGATCTTTCCGATTTACAATTTCGCACGGCAGCCATGAAAATGAAGTTGATTAAAGATGCGGGGCAAACGGTGTTTGTCCGCTATAATGCAGAGTGTGAAACACTGTTAGACAGGCTGGAAGCAGTTGGTCCATACCGGGAGTTGATGCGCAAGTTGCAGCGCTATACGGTGAATATTCCAAAGCACAGGTTCGATAAACTTTTGGAAACAGGAGATATTCAGATGATTCGGGATGAGTTTTATGTTCAATCAAGTGATGTTTTGTATGACAAGAACCTTGGCCTTTTGTTGGATGGAGAGGTAGTATCAGCGGATCAGTTGATCATGGGGGGCGTATGAAAAATTTTTGTCTGGAAGTCTCAGGTGATTTCGCTTGTTTTACCCGATCGGAAATGAAAGTGGAACGGGTTTCCTACGATGTGATCACACCCTCTTCGGCACGAGCGATCTTTGAGGCGATTCTCTGGAAGCCGGCCATACGCTGGCAGGTAAAAAAAATCGAGATACTAAATCCTATCCGATGGATCAATCTGCGTCGCAACGAGGTAGGCAAGGTGATACCGAAGGTGAATCCGAAAACCTTAACTGCCAGCGGTAAACCTCTGGGCCTGAATATCGAGGATGCACGGCAACAGCGGGCCGGACTGTTTTTGCGCGATGTGAGATACCGCATTCACGCCTCATTCGAAATGACCGAGCGAGCGGGTGAGGGTGATACGCCAATGAAATTTGCGGAAATGTTCGAGCGGCGCGCAGGCAAAGGGCAGTGCTTCAATCAACCCTATCTTGGCTGCCGGGAGTTTTCCTGTGCCTTTCGCCTGGTAGTATCGATGGATGGCGAGCCTGCGCCAGTTGCGGAAACGCGAGACCTGGGTTGGGTGCTCTATGACATGGATTATAGCGATCCCAACAATCCCAGGCCGCTTTTCTTTCGCGCCGGGCTTAAAGATGGTGTTGTCAAAGTGCCCGCACTTGGTAGCGAGGAGGTGCGTGGATGATTCTGCAAGCACTGGCTGAGTATTATGATCGGAAAGCCAAATCCGGAGAGGGGTTGGCTCCTGTCGGCTTTGAAAACAAGGAGATTCCTTTTATTATCGAGATTTCGCCTGATGGTGTGTTGATTCAGGTTGAGGATACTCGCGAGATTGTCGGCAAGAAAAAGCGAGCCAGATCCGAACTGGTTCCCCAAGGTGTGAAGAAAACGTCCGGTGTGAGCGCTAATCTGCTTTGGGACAGCGCCGAGTATGTTCTGGGGGTTGATACGCGAGGGAAGCCCGAGCGCGTGGCCGGGCAGCATGCCGCCTTTAAGGAACGCATCAAGCAGCTACGGGTATCGGATTTAGGCATTGAGGCCATTGAACGGTTCTACAATGCGCTTGAACTCGATGGATGGAAAAATCTTCCGGAATGGCAAGAAATTATTGAGACGAACCCCATCATGACATTTCGGCTGCAGGGGGATCGGGAATTGATTTGCCAACGTCCTGCAGTGATTGAGGCGATCCGGTCGATGCCGTCAGGTAATGTCAGTGAGCGGCAACGGTGTTTGATTTCCGGCCATCAAGAGGAAATTGAGCGCCTGCATCCGGCTATTAAGGGCGTGTGGGGTGCGCAAACATCGGGAGCTAATATCGTCTCATTCAATCTGGATGCCTTCAACTCATATAATAAAAAGCAGGGGCTTAATGCGCCGGTTGGTAAACAGGCAGCCTTCGCTTATACCACCGCGCTGAATCATCTGCTGGGCAAGGATTCCACCCAGCGCATGCAGGTGGGCGATACCAGCACGGTGTTTTGGGCCGAGAAAGCGAGTGGTCTTGAAACAGCAGCGTCGGATATTTTCGGGGAATCGCCAAAAGATGATCCGGACAGGCATGTTCATGCGGTTGAGCAACTGTTTTCCTCCATCCGTAACGGACGATACATCGCCGATGATAAGAACATCCGCTTCCATGTGCTTGGGCTTGCGCCCAATGCGGCGCGCATCGCAGTGCGCTTCTGGCATGTCGGCACAGTGGGCGAAATAGCGGAAAGGATTGCGCAGCATTTCGATGATTTGAAAATCGTTCACGGGCCGAAGGATGCGGAGTATCTCTCCCTGTTTCGACTGTTGGTTTCGACGGCCAGCCTGGGAAAAGCAGACAACACCCCGCCAAATCTGGCGGGCGATACCATACGCGCCATCCTCGAAGGATTGCCGTACCCTCAAACCCTGCTCGGTGCGACCATCCGACGCATCAAGGCGGAGCAGTTTGTCGGTTATCCGCGTGCCGCCTTGATCAAGGCGTGCATCAATCGTGCAACCCGTTATTCGAACGCAGAAATAAAGGAGGAACTCAAAGTGTCACTCGATGAAAACAATGCCAATATTGGCTACCGGCTGGGGCGGTTATTTGCTGTGCTGGAAAAAATTCAGGAGGAAGCCAACCCCGGCCTGAATGCGACCATTCGGGATCGATATTATGGCTCCGCTTCCAGTTCGCCGGTGACGGTGTTTTCCACCTTGCTGAAGTTGAGTAAGCATCATCTGGCCAAACTGCATAAAGGCAGAGCGGTGAACATCGAACGGCTGATTGGCGAGATCATGTCTGAAATCCAGGATTTCCCTGCCCATTTGCCGATCGCGGATCAGGGCCGGTTTGCCATAGGCTATTATCACCAGCGTCAACACCTTTTTACCAAATTAACCAACGATGAGGAGATGAACCATGACTGATACCATTCAAAACCGCTATGACTTCGTATTGCTGTTTGATGTACAGGATGGCAACCCCAACGGCGATCCCGATGCAGGCAATTTGCCTCGTGTAGATGCCGAGACCGGCAAGGGGCTGGTTACCGATGTTTGCCTCAAGCGTAAGGTGCGCAATTATGTAGGCTTGAAACATGGCGAGCAACCGCCTTACGAGATTTATGTGAAAGAAAAAGCGATTCTCAATAAGCAGCATGAACGCGCTTATATTGAAATTGGTGCCGGGGATGAGCTGAAAAATGACAAGAAACGCAAAGGCGGCTCACGTGTGGAAGAGGCGCGCCAGTGGATGTGCAGGAATTTTTTTGATGTTCGAACCTTTGGCGCGGTGATGTCCACTGGGGTGAATTGTGGTCAGGTGCGTGGGCCTGTGCAAATGACATTCGCCCGGAGTATTGATCCGGTGGTCGCACTGGAACATTCGATCACCCGCATGGCGGTAGCAACCGAGGCCGAGGCGGAGAAGCAGGATGGTGATAACCGTACCATGGGGCGTAAGTTTACCGTGCCTTATGGATTGTATGTCGCACACGGCTTTGTGTCCGCGCCATTGGCAAACCAAACAGGGTTTTCCGAAAAGGATTTGGCGCTGCTTTGGGAGTCACTGAAGAATATGTTTGAGCATGACCGTTCCGCTGCGCGTGGTATGATGGCAACCCGTAAGCTGGTGGTCTTCAAACATGAATCGAACATGGGCAATGCACCAGCGCATGAACTTTTTGATCGGGTTCAGATCATACTGAAGAATGACGTGACAGCACCACGCAGCTTTTCCGATTACGATGTGTCGGTGAAAGCGGAGAACCTGCCGAACGGTGTTTCAATTCTGGACTTGTAATATGACCATTACACTGAACCTGAAAACGATGAGTATTGAGGAAAAGGTCGAGGTCATGGAAGCGCTTTGGCGTGACCTTTCGACACAGGCCGGGTTTGAATCACCGTTGTGGCATCAGGAGGTGTTACGGGCGCGAAAAGGGGAGCATGCCTCAGACTGGAACGAGACAAAGAAACGGATTCGCAGGCGTACATGCGAATAAAGATTCTTGCCTCGGCTGAGGATGACCTGCTCGCCGGGTTTCGTTTTTATGAAACTCAGCGCGAAGGACTTGGCGCATATTTTCTGGACTCGCTGTTTGCCGATATTGATAGTCTGATGATTCATGCGGGTGTTCATCGCCTTGTGTTCGGGAAATATCACAGGCTGCTGGCCAGCCGCTTTCCCTTCGCTGTGTATTATACGC
>JALSZZ010000204.1 GCA_027075825.1 Mariprofundaceae bacterium
TTGCTGTTGACACCGTATTTCAATTCTTCAGCGTTATTTTCAACACACTGATCCCAATAGTTAGGTACACCATCATGATCCTGATCAATGGCGCATCCATAAGGGTCAAGACCTGCCTCAATATCCTGCTTGCTGCTCAGCGGGCAATGATCAAGGTAATCCGGAATAGTATCTCCATCACTGTCTTTAGGCATACCATTTGCATCCACACCAGCGCTGATTTCCCGTTCACCGTCGTGCGGGCTTTGATCCAGATAATCCGCCACGCCATCGCGATCAGAATCAACAGGGCAACCTTGCTTGTTTACGCCATACTGTTGCGCCGCCTTGCTGTCATTCGGGCAACTGTCTCGATAATCTGGCACATCGTCGTGATCATGATCAACAGGGCAGCCCGTCTGATCCACGCCTTTGGCGATGGCTTCAGGGCTGTCTTTGCGGCACTGGTCACGGTAATCCGGAATATGATCCAGGTCGCTGTCAATCGGAACCCCTGCCTGTTCACCCTCCTGATAAACGCCAAAAGTTAACATTTCAGGTTTATCATCAGGGCTATGATCCAGCGGGTTGATCACTCCATCCTTGTCTCTGTCATGATCAATGCACAGTGCATGTTCGCTTATCGGTTGCTTATCAGCATTTTTATTATCCAGTGTTAAATAGGAAAAGCCTTTATTATCCAGCCATTTGATAAGATAGAATTTGTCACGAACATCACCGTTATCCTGGTAGTATATATTTCCCGTCAAGCCACGGCAAACATTTCCGTAACGCAGTTCATCGGCAATTTTAAGCGAATCGTTCGAGCCACCGGCATGTTGAATGGCATGCAAAAGATTGTTGATACTATCGTATGCCAAAGCGGCATAACGGTCAGGTTCCTTCCCGTATTCATGCCTGAATCGCCGGGTAAAAGAAATATTTTGGGGGTGCTGTGGATCAAACACCGTAGGAATGGCAACGTTGACGGATTGTTTGTGTTGCTCTTGCCACGTTTGCAAGGCGTTCCAGAACGTGGATTGATCCAGCGAATCATTGCCAATAAACGGCACGTCGCCAACACCGCGCTTGCGAAATTCTTTGATGATTTTTAATGACAATTCGCTGTTGGTAAAGATCAGAATGGCATCAATAGGCTGTTGATGATGTTGGCGACGAAATTCAACAGCAAATTTTGTTAATTCACGTTCCGGCATACTGTTGAAGAATGATTTTTGCATGACCGTTTTGATGCCATATTTTTCGGATGCCTGCTGAGAAAAAGCATCCGTCAACTCCAGTGCACCCTCGCTGCGTTCATTAAATACTGCAACCCGACTGTAGCCGCGAGCATGCGCAAATCTGGCCAGTTGCGCACCCAGCACAAGATTGGTTGGCAGCATGCGAAAGACCAGATCGAAATCCATGGTTGTCAGAATCGTATCTGTTGCTGTGGGAGCAATAAACAGCATTCTGTTTTGCTGATAGGCATGTGCTGCCGCAAAAGCCATGCCGGAATACTGATGACCGACCACCGCCACGACACGCGGAGAAGAAGCGGTAAAATCACGGGCGATGGTGCGGGAGATTTCCTTGCCTGTTTCACCGAAGCCAAGTGCGGAACCATGCTCCAGTAATTCCAGTTGTGACGCTTCACTGTCATCAATAACAAGTTCGATTTGTTTGCCTGAAACACCACCGGATTCATTGGCCTGCGCCACCGCCAGACGTGCCCCGGCAACAAACAGTCCATGATCTTCCGGCCAGGCGATACCTATGGATAAGGTATCATTTTTGACAGCGTCAGATATCCCCGAAGATAAATCGCATCCTGCAACAAGAATCATGCAGCCACACAACCAGTACCGGAATAATCGGGCAATATGGTAATCGCTTGTTTTTATTGATGCGTAATCAGTCATGAATCAGAATTGTTATCCAGAAAGCTGCCCGGGAACAAAAAGATCTGCTGCCATTTTTCAGTGACAAAGCAAAAAAATATCCACCCAGGTATTCCCGTTTAAAACAGTGGAATAATTGAGTGGATATTATTCAGAGGTGCACAGCACCCAATCAACAGTGGTTCAGTTTGAATGTGAAGAGCCGGATGATGCAGTCGAGTTTCCTGCGCCTGGCACCAATCCCTTAAAGTTAAGATTGTTCCAAAAATCGCTCAGGCTATTACCCGCCCTGATGTTGGTACGCTGCGCCATACCTGCACGCTTTGGCGTTGAATGCTTTGCTTGCTTGTTGTTGTTCATACCCAGACCTCGTTAACAAATAATCTCAGGCGGAAGCCTGAGCGGTTTCAGGTGCTGCTTCTTCCTTGCCACGAAGGTTCGAAACCACAATTTTGCCTTTTTCGTATTGCTCGGCAAAATATCCACGCACCTTTTCCGGATCGAATGACAAAAAGGTTCCACCCGATGCAAAATGTTGCTGGAACACCTTGCCAACGGCGTAGGTGGAGGCACCATTGAGCAAAATCAATGTCGCTGAGGAACCCACATGACCAATAACCGGAACCAGCTTGCTAATGCTGGCTGCCAAAGGTGCAGATGAAGCCACTGCTGCACCACTGCCAACCAGACTGCTGATGGCGCTTTTGCCAAGGTTGGATTTGAACTCTACATCATAAACCCTGGAAAGGCTGTGTAACATTTTCAGCTGAATGGCTGTGGTTGCCGCAAGATCAACCCA
>JALSZZ010000205.1 GCA_027075825.1 Mariprofundaceae bacterium
AAGCCAGGCATCATCATGGCCTCAGGCAAAAAGAATAATACCACCATGGCCAGCAACAGGTAAGCAGCAATGCCCAGTTCCCACTTATATCGTTTTAATTCCAGCCAGCGATGGGTAAAAACCATCAGGCAGAAAGCGAAGGCATCAATGGATATCTGAAAACCCCACTCCCACAAATGACGCGATACAGGAATATTTTGCACAAAGTGGTTGGAGAGGTAAAAAGCGGAAAAGAAATTGAGCAAAGCGAACCAGAAAAACATGGACTCTTTACGCAGATACCAGAACAGCAACATAGCCAGACCAAATGCAACCGTCATGGTACAGGAAATGATGGTAGTGGAAATAAAGAGTCGAAAACTCATTTTATAAACGGGCTTAAGGGTATGCATAGGGCCGACGTACACCCTCCCCAGGCCGCCGCCGCTGTTTTGATAGGCGCGAATGTGGATGGTAAAATGGTTTTTTCCTGGTTGAAGCATGTTTCCCGGGATAACAAAAAACAGTGGCTGGTTCCAGTTTCGGCTGACTGGCTCTTCAAAACTGCCACCGACGTTGAGCAAATCACCATTGATGTAAACAGCAGCGTTCATGTTTAATCGTGGCAAATAAATGGCCTGAATATCATTGAGCTGCTGATCTGCGATGTAATTAAAACGGTACCAGCCATCACGACTTCTCACCTGTGGCGACTGATCCCAGTTGTGAGGAAGCTGTACCAGGCGGCTGTGCTTCCCCTTTTGCTCGTGGAAAAGAAGCGGCATGTCGCCTTCGTTGGATTCACTGAATACTGCTTCATCAATACGCCATTGTTCAAGGTTCTGATTTGATTGATGAAGATTGGCAGCACACGACCATGCCAGCAAGCTACTACCAGCAAGCATCAGTATCAGACGAATTAAATGGGGCATGTACTTTCCAGCGGGGTGTAACTTCGCATCAGGTAAATATTGCCATCAATTTCAATGCTATGTTTTCCATCTTCTGTTTCATGCATATGCCGCCAGACATAATGAAACAAATGTCCGGATTCATCCAGCATCCACATATTACCCTGCCCTTGCAATGCTTGCAATAAATAACGTCCCTGACGTATCAGGGTTCTTTTGCCTTGCCCACATGCCATCAGTTTGAAAATACCGCGACTGTCTTCAGGTGAATGGCTGCCGCAAAGCCATATTTCCCTGTTGCCATGAATCCATATATGATGGCTGATCATTCTCTCCGAAGCACTGAGGCGGGAAGCCTTAAGCTGATGGGGAAAAGGAGGAAGCTCTGCTTCAAGAACCGTAAAATCCTTGTTGTTCACAGCAGGTGAAGATGGCCACTCCCAGGCATGAACAAGCCCCGCAGGTAGCAGTAGGCAGGCGATCAACCAGCGCTTGCAACATAATACCAGTAAGTTGAAGCGTTGTTTTGCGCAGGTATCATACAACAAAGCAAAGTATCGCCTGCTGCTTGTGTTAAGGTGAGGTAATATGCATGGTAACCGGCGTGACACTCGTGGTGTGGTTTTATCTGTCAGGGGGTATCGCCGGAGGTGCGCGTCAGAATCGGTCATACGTTCTCCTCTCAGGATGGGACAGCGCCAGAGGCTCCCTGACAAAGCCACAGTTCCCGTTAACAATGTTTTTGACGGCGCAGGCAGGAACAACAGCAGGGGAGCGGTAAACGAAGGCGAAGATGCTGCCGAAGACCGTTGCCAGCCTCCGGCAGCAAAAGGAAGTATCAGGCTACTTTGCAATTGCCCGCTTGCAGAAGTAGCACCGACTGACTGATATTGCCGAATCAGTCAGCGGCCAGATGCCTTCCGTGTTGAGCTTCAACACACTTCTTTTCTTTCTCCCTGTTGGAAGATGGGCGAATGCTAAAGGGAATATATCACATTCGTTATAGCAAGAATTTGTTAGCTGATGTCGGCGGTGTTCAGATACCTGGCTGCTGCATCGAGCATGGCGCCAAACGATGGTGTTGCGGCAACACAGCCTGCACGCATGCCGGACTTCGAGATGGCAGCGGCCACCTGCGGACTGATCGCCACCAGACAGCTCTGGCTGGCCAGCGTGGCATCCCCGATGCGCTGAAGATAGTGAAGCGCCGTACGGCTGCTGCCCAGCAATACGGCATCAATCTGGCCCGCGGCCAGTTGCCGACGCATGGCGGAAGCATCATCATCAGGGCAGACCATGCGGTAAGCAGCCACCATGTGCACGGGTAGCTGGCGCTGCCGACAAGCGTTGACCAGCGCCTCACTACCTGATTCAGCGCGAAGAAACAGCAATGACTGTGGCCAGCCTTTTGCCATATAGCAGCTAATAACTCCTTGTTGGGATGATTGCGAACGATCAGGCACAATATCAGCTTGAATGCCAAGTTCGGCCAGTGCCCGTGCTGTTGTTTCACCGACGCAGGCAACGCGTTTGCCGCGCCATAATACCGCGATATCCGCATCTGTCTCACTGCGCGTTAACTGACGCAGTGCCTCAACAGTGTTGACGCTGGTGATCAATAAATCACTGAAACTGGCAGCCTGCTCAAGCGCTGCATGAAGGGCGGCGGTGTTTACCTGCATTTTCAGGCATGGAAACAGCACTGCCTGCGCGCCTCGCTGCTGAATTATGGCGGCTGTTGCGGCACACTGGTGCGCTGCTCTGGTGATTACAATGCGCTTGCCCTGCA
>JALSZZ010000206.1:0-469 GCA_027075825.1 Mariprofundaceae bacterium
TCACCATTGATCGGGTGGAGAACGGGATGCCGTGCCGGATGGACACCAAGCGAAAGATCATCCTCGCTTTGGGCATGACCGTGAGTGAGAAGGATAAGGTTTTTGTTCCGCAAGACCCAGCGATGGACGACGACCCAGACACGGGAGATGACGCATAAGCGTCATAAGGAATAACGCATGGCGAAAAGTAATCTCATTGGTCTCGATATCGGCTCAAGCAGCGTGAAGGTCTGCCATCTCAAAGAGACCAAGCGCGGCTACCAGCTGTTGAGCTTCGGCATTATTCCGCTGCCTCCCGAGGCCATCGTGGACGGCTCAATCATGAACTCGACCGCCGTGGTGGACGCCATCCGCGAGCTGGTGGCCAGCCAGCGCATTAAAGCAAAAGAAGCTGCGGTCTCCGTCTCGGGGCATTCGGTGATCCTCCGCAAGATCAACCTACCGGTGATGACTCGCGAAGAGCTTGACG
>JALSZZ010000206.1:479-2644 GCA_027075825.1 Mariprofundaceae bacterium
CGAGTCCATTGAGTGGGAAGCAGAGCAATACATCCCATTTGATATCAACGATGTTCATATCGACGTTGCCATCTTGAACGAGCACAACGACCAAGGACAGATGGACGTCCTGCTGGTGGCCGCCAAGCGGGATATGATCAATGACTACACGAGCGTCATCAATGAGGCTGGGCTGCAGAGCGCCATCGTTGATGTCGACGCCTTCACGGTGCAGAACGCCTTTGAGGTCAACTACGACTTGCCCGTGGGCGAGACGGTGGCGCTGATCAATGTTGGGGCCAGCGTGGTGAATATCAACGTGGTACAGTCACGCATCTCGGCGTTCACCCGCGATATCGCGCAGGGTGGAAATCAATACACCGATGAGATTCAGAAGCAGCTCAACGTCTCATACGACGAGGCCGAGGCGCTGAAGATCGGCGGTGGCGGCAACGAGGCGGACTCAGTGGTGCCCCAAGAGGTCGAGCGCGTCATGCAGCAAGTCTCTGAGACCATCGCGAACGATGTGCAGCGCTCGTTAGATTTTTATGGGGCCACCAGCGCCGACGCGACCATTCATCGCATCTACCTCTCGGGCGGGTGCGCGAAGGTACCAGCGCTGGGGCGCACCATTGAACAGAAGACCGGCGTCCCCGTTGAGGAGATCGATCCCTTCAAGGAGATCGATTGCTCCGCGCGTGGGCTCGATCCTGACTTTTTACGCAAGCAGGCGCCGTTGGCCACCGTCGCGGTGGGGCTCGCCCTTCGCTGCTCTGATCCAGACTGAGGGCCAGCCCAAATGACTCACTCGTCAGCTGACTCTCTTTTCGTTCGTCTCACGCCTCGCGGAGGACTCCGATGATTCGCATTAACCTACTCCCGGTCCGCGCGCAGAAAAAGCGCAGTAAGAGCCTCATACAAATCGCCGGGATGGTGGTGACACTCGGCATCACCGCAGGCATCGGTATCGGCACCAATATGTATTACACCGATATCGCCGAGAAGCAGCAAGAGAAGATCGATGCCTCCAAGGAGGAGATCAAGCGGCTGAAAAAGATCATCGGTGAGGTGAACCAACTCGACAAGCAAAAGAGCCGCTTGCTCAAGCAGCTCAGCGTGATCGAGAAGCTGGAACGCTCCAAGCTGGGACCGGTGCGTGTCCTCGACGAACTCTCGACTTATATTCCCAAGCGCGTCTGGCTCCAGCACTTCGAGGAGAAGGGTGGGGCGCTCACTCTGAAAGGCGTGGGTCTAGAGAACTCGGATATCTCAGAGTTTTTGCGCGCGCTGCAGAAGAGCAAGTACTTCAAGAACGTCAAGCTCAAGTACACCCAGGCTCAGAAGAGTAACGGCGTCTCGATCTTTAACTTTATGATCACATGTGGTGTGAACTACGCGGCGTCGTCGTGAGTGGGCTTGCTGCGCTTTTAGAGGTCAGCCCGCTGACCTGTTATGTCGGCGAGAAGAAAGCCGACGCCCCCCTCCAGCGAGGAGAGTTTCATGGATAAGTTTCTTGAAGAGGTTGCCAAGCTCGGCGCGCAGCAAAAGATCGCCGGACTCGTTGGTGCTGTCATCGCGATTATAGCGGCCTCGTACTATGGCGGGATCGCAGACACGCTTGAGTTGATTGACGAGCAGGCTGAGACCATTGAGAGCCAAGAGGCGCAGCTTGTGAAGCTTGAGGTCCAGGCACGAGACCGCTCCCGCTATATGAAGGAGGTCGCGCGCCTCAAGCAGCGGCTCCGCGAGGCTGAGGAGCAGCTCCCCAAAAAGGCTGAGGTGCCCAAGCTGTTGCGAGATATCTCGTATGAGGCCCAGCAGTCAGGGCTCCAGATCGCGCGCTTTGAGGTGCAGGATGAGCGCAAGCAGGGAGAGTTTGCGAAGGTCCCTGTCTCCATGCGGGTGACGGGGAGCTACCATGAGATCGCTGTCTTCTTCGACCGACTCTCCAAGATGTCGCGTATTGTGAACGTGGCCGATCTGAAGATGACCTCACCCCAATTCATCAATAAGAAGATTGTCCTCACGAGCTCTTTCGATGCGACCACGTATCGATTCCTCGAGAACGGAAAGTAGGAGGTGGCCATGCGTAACCCGAACATCTCGTCATCTCTCACGCGGCGCTCTGTTGGTAAAATTGCTGTCCTGGCTATGGCCTTGGCTCTTCCGCTCACCGCCTGCGGGGA
>JALSZZ010000207.1 GCA_027075825.1 Mariprofundaceae bacterium
TTGCTGACACTGGTGCGTGAATGATCGCCAGCGAACCATTCAACCGCGATATGTTGCGTGCTGAACGGCTGACGCTGGGGGTATTGCTCAGCGGCGTGGCCTCGCTGGCGCTCTCTGACTTCGTCAGCCCGGTGTACTGGCTGATTGCCGTGCTGGTGGCCAGCCTGCGCCTGTGGCGTGGCCCCGGTTTTGCGCTGAGTGAGATGCAGGCCAGTATGATTGGCTGGCTGGGTTTTCTCTGGGTGGGCCTTGAGCTGATCATCGGTCGCCCGTGGGCCGTCGCCTTTACCGATTTTATGTTGATTCTGGCACTGGCCGTTGCAGTGGAAGCGGCAACCCCGCGCAACCATTTACATCGCCTGCTGACGGCAACCTTTCTGGTGCTGGCGGCGGCTGTGCTGACGGATTCTTTTCTCTTTGTTATACCGCTGACCTGCTGGTTATGGCTGATGTGGCGAGCTTCGGTATGTCTGTATTCCCAGGGGATGCATGAATATGTCGATGCTCCGCCACTTCGTCATGATTTGCGCCTGATGCTGCTGCTGATGGCGGGAACGGCATTGCTCTTTGTGCTGATGCCGCGTTTTAATCATCACAGCGCTTTGACCGGTGTTCAGCCGCGCATGAAAACCGGCGGCTTCAGCGATCAGGTGGAGCTTGGTTCGTTTGCCCGCAAGCTTGATGCCCGCGTCGCCTTTCGCGTTGAAGCTGTGGATATGGCACCGCAAGGTTTTCGCAAACTGATGATGGGCCGCTACTGGCGCGGCATTACGCTAAGCCGCTATAATGGTCGAAGCTGGCAACGCCTGCATGCGCCGGTCTGGCAGCCGTGGGCCGTGCATCAGGAGGTGCAGCTTGCCGCCGTCAGTCCCGGTCATGACATCCGTCTTGCGATGTACCGTGAAGCCAGCGACCATGCCTATATCTTTCTGCCTGATGGTCTTGCTTCCATCAGTCGCATGCCTTTTAGCGGCGAAATCAATGTGCAGGGCGATGCCCGTTTTCGTCGGCCACCATCGCGGCGTTTACGCCTGTATATGCGCTTAAGCCGGCAACATCGCGAAACGCTGAAACTGGCTCCACCTGTCGCTGAAGAACGCAGTCATCGTTATATTCCGCCACAATTGCGGCAATGGCTGCATCAGGTGCTGGGCAAGCAGGCGCAACCAACGCTGGCCAGTCTGTTGCGCCTGCAACAAAGACTGAAAACATGGACCTACGATCTCAACGCGCCCATTGATGACGGGCAGCCCATCGTCTCTTTTTTGCAATTGCGACGCGGGCATTGTGAACTGTACGCCACTGTGCTGGCGCTGGCGGCGCGTGAACTCGGTTTACCTGCCCGGGTCGTCAACGGCTATTATGGCGGCGAATGGAACGAAAGCGGGCAATTTCTGATTATCCGGCAGCAGGAGGCGCATAGCTGGACAGAGGTCTGGGTGAATGGTCACTGGCTGCGGCTGGATGCCACGCCGCCTTCGCGCTGGCAGCTCTCCGGCGTGCGCTTTCCCCGGCTGGATGATGTATGGGAAAGCATTCGCTTAAGCTGGTACCGTTATGTGCTGGAGTTCCAGAACGATGACCGCATGAATCTTTACCGCCAGCTGTTGCACTGGCTGAAAACCATGCTTCCCCGCCTGCTCCTGTTGCTGCTTGCCGGTGCAGCGCTGTGGTGGGGTTGGCTGTTCTGGCGACAACGTCGTCCCGCTGTCCGCCTGCATGCGCAATGGCGTATTGTTGATCGCTGGTTGCAGCAACATCAGGTACAGCGCCAGCCCTGGCAACCATTGCGCCTGCTGCCAGCGCCAGCGGCCATTGATGGGCAGCGCTGGCAGGCATGGCTGCAACAATGGGAAGCCCAGCGCTATGACCCCGCCCAGTGCCCCTGGAACCGTCGCGAACTCAGGCAAAAGCTGCGCGAGTTGGAGCAGGTGTAAGCTGTGTTCAGGTTGCCTGGAAATCATCCAGTCGATTTTTCAGGTAAGCCACAAGAAACTCCGATGTTTTCCGTGCCACTGCCGAGGCATGACCGGGCAGCAACAAACTCATGGGTCGTTCCATCTGCGGTTGCAGGGCGCGCATGATCAGGGTTTTTTCCTCCGCTGGTAAACACAGACGCGAGGCAACGCCGATGCCCAGCCCCTGACGCACAGCTTCCAGCATGGCTGCCACGCCACCAATACACATGCGTATTTCAGGACGATAGCCCAGCGTCGTCATAAACATTTGTTCTAATACCGCCCGTGTACCTGACCCTTCTTCACGCCAGATCAATGGCTGTCCGGAGAGTTGTTCAGGCGATATCGCCGAACACCCGGCCAATACATGATCGTGACGCATGACGACAACAATTTTGTCGCAACCGAGCAGCGTCACCTGGCAGCATTCCGGCACAGCGGCAGCAACCGGCATTTCCACCAGACCGAGATCGTAATTGCCTATTCGCTCAAAAACCTGCTGACTGTTGGCACTGTCAATAAACACTTCGATACCAGCTTCCTGCTGGCGAAAAGTTACCAGTGCCGATGGCAACAGGGCACCGGCAATCGTCTGACTGGCGATAATTGTGACGCGACCGGTTGTGTGTTGGTGCAAGCCGTCGGCAAAAGCTTCCGCTTCATGCATGCTGTGTACTACATTC
>JALSZZ010000208.1 GCA_027075825.1 Mariprofundaceae bacterium
CGGCAGATTTTTTTGAAGAACGCAATATTCACCTGCATGTGCCGGAAGGGGCAACACCAAAAGATGGGCCGTCAGCAGGCATTACCATGGCCAGCGCCTTGCTTTCACTGGCCCTGAACCGGCCGCCACGCACCGTTGCCATGACTGGTGAGCTAACGCTGACCGGACGTGTGCTGGCTGTTGGTGGTCTGCGCGAAAAACTGCTGGCTGCCAAACGCATGAATATTCATGAAGTCATTGTACCAAAAGATAATGAAGCGGATATTGAGGAATTCCCCGACCATATATGTAAGGGAATGACGGTGCATTACGTCCAACACTATGATGAGGTCAGAAAAATCCTGTTTCCTGACGACCCTCCGAGGCAATAAGGAGCCTGCATTGCGAACGCATTTTATGGAAGATATCCGTTGTGCTTTTTCACGTGATCCGGCCACCCGTTCATTGTGGGAGGTATTGACTTGCTACCCCGGCCTGCATGCCATCTGGAGCTATCGACTGGCGCATTTTTTCTGGCAACGCCGCTGGTTCTGGCTGGGCCGCTGGATTTCCCACTGGGCACGCTGGCTGACAGGTATTGAAATTCACCCTGGGGCTACCATTGGCCGGCGTTTTTTTATTGATCATGGCATGGGAGTGGTTATTGGCGAAACCACAGAAATCGGCGATGATGTCACCCTCTACCATGGCGTTACTTTGGGTGGCACCACCTGGCGCAGGGAAAAACGGCACCCAACACTGGGCAACGGGGTCATTGTCGGCACGGGTGCCAAGGTGCTAGGAGCCATTACCATTGGTGAGGGATCGCGGATCGGGGCAAATTCCGTGGTACTCAAGGACGTGCCTGCGCATTCCACCGTCATTGGCATTCCCGGACGCGTAGTCAGCGACAGTGGCCCGGTAATTCAGGGCGATAAAATCAATCTTGATCACCACCAAATGCCTGACCCGGTATCGGAGGTACTGCGCCATATGTTGCAGATGATGGATGATATCAATAAGCGTATTGATACCCTGCATCCTGAGGCACCGGCGAATACAACCGATCCCTGCCAGCAGGAAATTCAGCGCCTGCGCGAAGAAATGCGTCGCGAGCATAAAAAAGTCGAACGTTTTTTTGACGGCAATGGCATCTGAGCAAATCAGCGCTCATGCCATGAAGAGGATTCCCGCGCCACTGATCCGTTTATGTCGGCATATCCGGCAATGCGGTGGCCGTGGCTGGCTGGTTGGCGGTGCCGTCCGGGATATGTATTTACCGCAAGCGGCAACGCTTGTTGATTTTGATCTGGAAGTCTTCGGTCTGCCCTTCACGCCCTTGCTACAGGCACTGCAAACAATCGGCCCCTGTTCTGTGGTCGGCAAACACTTCGGGGTTATCAAGTTACGGCTTGAACAATACACAGTGGACATTGCTCTGCCTCGCCGTGAGCATAAGCAAGGTGATGGTCATCGTGGTTTTGAGATAGCATCTGACCCACATCTTGATACTTACACCGCCAGTCTGCGTCGCGATTTTACCATGAACGCCATGATGCTGGATGTGCTGGACGGTACCTTGCTGGATATGCATGGCGGTCAGCGCGATCTTGAGCAACACATATTACGTCATGTTTCCGAAGCCTTTGCCGAAGACCCCCTGCGCCCCCTGCGAGCCATGCAGTTTGCCGCCCGTTTTGATCTGCAATTGCATCCAACGACAGCGCGCCTGTGCCGGCGCATGCTGCCGGAAGCTGGCACCCTGCCAGAGGCCCGTATCTGGCACGAATGGCGAAAATGGTCGCTGGCAGATCATCCTTCCCGTGGCCTGCAATGTCTGCTCGACAGTGGCTGGCTGACATGCTTTCCCATGCTGGAAGCCATGCCATCCTGCCCGCAGGAAGCTCACTGGCATCCGGAAGGCAATGTATGGCAGCATACCCTTCTGGTCAGCGATCAAATGGCTCGCATTGCCAGAGAACGCCGGCTTCCGCCTGACGAACGCAGCCTGCTGCTGTTTGCCGCCCTGCTTCACGATGTAGCCAAACCCGCCACCACCTTCCGCGACGAACAGGGATGCATACGTTCACCTGGCCATGCTGAGGCTGCCGAACCGCTGATCACGGATTTTGCGCAGCGCATCGGCATGCCCCGAGTCATACGCAAACCATTGCAACATCTGGTGCGTGAACATCTGGTTCATTTGCATGGTCAGCCCGGCCCGCGTGCTGTGCGGCGATTAAGCCACCGACTGGCACCAGCAACATTGCAGCAATGGGAAATGCTGGTTGAAGCCGATGCCTCCGGACGCACGCCACATCCACCCTGCCGACCGGCACATGCCTGGTTAAAACAGGCGGAAGCCCTTGCCCTGAACCATCAGAGGCCGCAGCCTCTGGTCAATGGCCGGATGTTGATGGCGCTCGGACTTGATGCCGGTGTGCGCATGGGAGAAATCATCCGCCAGGCATACGAAGCACAGCTTGATGGGGTATTTGATTCTGAAGAAACGGCCAGATCATGGTGCCGTCAGCAACTGGAGAAGAAAATATGTTCGTGACCATGAATCGTTTAAGCGTTCATCCGGATCATTGGCAGGCTTTTGAGGAACGCTTTCGTCAGCGTAGTCGCCTGATTGATCAGCAACCAGGATTTATTC
>JALSZZ010000209.1 GCA_027075825.1 Mariprofundaceae bacterium
GCGTACACGTACCGCCTGATCACCAAACGCCGCCTTGACATGGGCAGACAGCGCATCGCCCAGTGCGCCAGTGCCGGAGAGCTGGATATTGCCGTGTGAATCGCGCTCACCGGTGGTGGCAATGGGACGACCATTGGCATCAGCGATTCCTTCAGATACGGCAACCACGCAACGTCCCAGCTTATCCACCACCTGGCGCACATCCTGCTGAAAGCGGGTAACGCTGAACACACGCTCAGGCAGGTAAATCAGATGCGGGCCATCATCATCAGCGTGGCGGGCCAGCGCTGAGGCTGCCGTTAAAAAGCCCGCATGACGGCCCATCACAACATTGATTTTCACCCCTTGCAGCGCCCGGTTGTCGCAATCATCGCCCATGAAGGCCAGCGCCACAAAGCGTGCTGCCGAGGCAAAACCGGGGCAGTGATCGGTGACTTTCAGATCGTTATCAATGGTTTTGGGAATATGCACCGTACAGAAGTCATAACTGGCTGCCTTGGCCATTTCGGCGATAATATGCGCCGTTTCCGCCGAATCGTTGCCGCCAATATAAAAGAAGTAGCGTACATCATGTTGGCGGAAGACTTCAAATACCCGCTCGCACTCCTGCTTGCCGGGTTTTAGGCGTACCGAGCCAAGCGCCGCTGCCGGTGTGGCGGCAATCTGCTCAAGTTTCGCCTCACTTTGCGTCGAAAGATCAATAAAATCCTCTTCCATAATGCCCTTGATGCCATGGCAGGCACCAAGAATATGCCCAATCGCCTCGCTTTGGCGTGCTGCCAGTACCGCTCCCACCAGTGACTGGTTAATAACAGCCGTCGGCCCGCCAGACTGACCAATAACCATATTCCCTTTTAACATCTGTACCTCCTCGTTCAATCATGCACAAGGCAGGATGATACACAGCGCCTGTCGATGTGTCATCATTTGTTCACCAATAATTCAGTATTGGCTAAAGAATAGGCTCTGCCATCGAAATAGCGCAGGCGTTTCTGATGGGACGGACAATAACGCGGAGTGCTCATGCGCATAGAAATTATTGATGCTGCCGACAGTCGGCGACGGCAAATGGAAGCGCTGATTCATGCCCGGTTTCGTGATGCCTATGATGCTGATGTACAACATTTTATGCCATATTTGTTATACCTTAGCAGTATGCAGGGTGAGGCAATCGCCGCTCTGGGGTTTCGCCCGGCAGCAGCTGAGCCATTGTTTCTGGAGCATTATCTGGATCGCCCTGTTGAGAGTATCATCAGTGAACGTACGGGCATGCAGGCAGAGCGGCCACAAATTGTGGAAGTTGGCAACCTGGCCGATTTGCGAACCGGCGGTGCCCGCGCTGCTATTGTGGCGGTAACAGCCTTCCTCTATGGCCAGGGATATCGCTGG
Organism: Mariprofundaceae bacterium; assembly: GCA_027075825.1. Taxonomy (GTDB): domain Bacteria; phylum Pseudomonadota; class Zetaproteobacteria; order Mariprofundales; family Mariprofundaceae; genus AB-137-C09. The sequence goes on from JALSZZ010000209.1 coordinate 1,390, forward strand.
GTTGTGTTTACCGGCGTGCCGACATTGTTTAATGCTTTTTACCGGCTGGGTCTTGAGCCACAGGCGATTGCCGATGCCCGCCCCAATCGTTTGAGTAAAGCGGAACAGGATGAATGGGGGCATTATTATGATAATTGCCCCAAGGTCATGTATGGCGATATCCATCAGGGACAGGAAGCGCTGGAATATAGCCGAAAAGTTCTGCATCCGCTGTGGGAGAAAGCAGCCAGACAGGGCCGGGAACAGCGCGGTTAAGGTAAAGGCTGCTGAGGGCGGAACGGCAGCACTAAAAGTGGGTGTTCGGCCCATACATACCAAAAGAAAAAAGCCATCATGGCTGTTAGCAGACTGGCTGATGGCGACCAGCCCAACCACCACCAGCAGATGGGCATGAACGCTACGAGAATCAGGCGTTGCGGCCAGCCGGTTCCTGCCAGCCCATCCAGCCAGGTCAGAAACAGCGGAGCGAGCAGCCAGAAAAGCATACCTGGCCAGATTGCCCAATACATCATAAGGTCGTGAATAATGGCCACCGGAATGATCCACAGCGCATACCGTCGCTGAGCCAGCAATGCGCCGAGCAGAATTGCAGCTGTCCAGTCAGGTTGAATGATGGATGCGGATAACAGCCAGTTCAGCCACAAGCCAGGGAGTAATAAACAGATCAGCAGCCATGAAGCCATAAGCGTTATGGATTGCGGGCGACAGCCAGCCAGCGTTTGCCCTGCCAGTGAGCCAGCGGAGTTGCTGTCACCATCAGGAACGGGCTGCCTTTTCGTGGTTCCACCTGACGCACTCGCGCTACTTTGATGCCCGGTGGATAAATGCCTCCCGCTCCCGATGTTTGCAGAATATCGCCGACTTCCAGGCTGGAAGTTGCAGCAACAAAATCCACCCTGAGTTCAAGGCCGTTGCTTCGCCCCAGGGCGATCAGCCTGCCATCTTCGGTGGTCAGCGGCACGGCCAGTGAAGCATCAAGAATGGTGCGTACCACCGCATACTCAGTCGTCTGATGCACCACCAGCCCGACAAGCCCTTCATCAGATACAACGACATCATCAGTGTTGGTTCCCTGTGTACGTAACAGCAAGCGGCGATTCTTTGTATCAGGGCTGTAGCCAAGCACTCTGGCGGCCTGCCACTGGTAGCCATGACGTTGCCTCACATGCAGCAACTGGCGTAACTGCCGGTTATCTTCCTGCAGGCTTTCGATCTGCTGCCACAAACGCGCCTGTTGCGTCAGCTCTTGTCGTAGTTGCCGGTTTTGCTGTTGCAGATGTTGTTGCCTGCCCAGCCAGAGGCGAGCCTCTTCAAGCCAGCGGGCAGGTTGTTGCAAGCCATCCAGCACAGGAGCCGACCACAAGATGGCGTATTGCCCCGGTTGCAGCCATTGCACCGCCAGCAGGCTGGCCATTACAGCCAGTGCCATCAGCCATCGACGAAGGGGGAACTGCCGTCGCACAGGCGACTACGCTTCAGTCTTTGGAGAGCACACCACGCATGCGGTCGAGCTCTTCAAGGACGTGACCACTGCCCAGCACCACGCAGTTCAGTGCATCTTCGGCGACCGTGACCGGCAGCCCTGTTTCCTCACGCAGCAGCTGATCCAGGCCACGCAGCAAACCACCACCACCGGTAAGCATAATGCCTTTATCGACAATATCCGCAGCCAGTTCAGGGGGTGTGCGTTCCAGGCATACCTTGACCCCTTCCACAATAGCATTAACCGATTCCGTCAGCGCATCGAGGACTTCCGAATCATCCAGCGTCAGCGTTTTGGGTACACCGTTGATCAGATCACGTCCCTTGACATCCATGGTGCGGCGATCATCGGGTTGCGGGTAAGCAGCGCCTAATTGCATCTTGATTTTCTCTGCGGTTGGCGCGCCCACCAACAGGCTGTATTTGCGTCGCAAATGGTTGATGATGGCTTCATCCATCTTGTCGCCGCCAACACGCACCGAACGTGAATACACAATGCCGCCATAACTGATCACGGCAATTTCAGAAGTGCCACCGCCAATATCCACAACCATGGAACCGGAGGCTTCCGTCACGGGTAATCCGGCGCCAATGGCTGCTGCCATTGGTTCTTCAATCAGATAAACCTCACGGGCTCCGGCGGCCAGACCGGAATCACGAATAGCGCGCCGCTCCACAGGGGTAGAGCCATAAGGCACACAAATCACAATGCGCGGTGTTGCCGCCCAGGATCGGCGATGCACCTTGCGGATGAACTGACGCAGCATTTCTTCGGTGACAAGAAAATCTGCGATCACGCCATCTTTCAGCGGACGAATGGCCGAAATGGAGTCGGGCGTGCGTCCGAGCATGCGCTTGGCATCCTCACCAACAGCCAGTACCTTGCGGTTATTGCGGCCATCGCCTTCATAGACAGCGACCACTGATGGTTCGTTGAGGACGATGCCCTCACCGCGCACATAAATCAGCGTGTTGGCGGTGCCAAGGTCAATGGAGATGTCACGGGAGAACATCCCAAACAGTTTTTTACCAAGCATAATAATTACTTCATCCGTTGTTCAGGAAATCGCACCCGGCAGGGCATCATCCGGGCGATCAGCAAAGGTTTTGAGTTTTGTCGAACGGGAAGGGTGACGCAGTTTGCGCAGGGCTTTGGCTTCGATCTGGCGAATACGCTCTCGCGTCACGCCAAACTGTTTGCCGACCTCTTCCAACGTGTGATCGGTGTTCATGCCAATACCAAAACGCATGCGCAGCACTTTTTCTTCCCTTGGTGTCAGGTTATCAAGGACTTCAAGGGTTGCTTCAGCCAAAGCATCACTGACGGTTGCATCCAGCGGGTTCTCGGCATGAATATCGCCAACAAAATCGCCCAGTTGTGAGTCATCGTCATCGCCCACAGGGGTTTCCAGTGAGACCGGTTCCTTGGCGACTTCCAGAATCTGCTCAACTTTTTCAATCGGCATGTCCAGCTTTTCCGCCAGTTCTTCCGGTGTCGGTTCACGGCCAACTTCCTGCGCCATCTGGCGAGATACGCGGGTAATCTTGTTGATCGTTTCAATCATATGCACAGGAATGCGAATAGTGCGCGCCTGGTCGGCAATCGAACGGGTGATCGCCTGACGAATCCACCAGGTGGCATAGGTCGAGAATTTGTAGCCACGCCGCCATTCAAATTTGTCCACGGCCTTCATCAGTCCGATATTGCCTTCCTGAATCAGATCCAGAAAACCGAGGCCGCGATTGGTGTATTTTTTGGCAATGGAAATCACCAGGCGAAGATTGGCCTCAATCATTTCCCGCTTGGCCTGACGCATTTTGGCCTCCCCCATGGTCAGGCGGCGGGCTACTTCCTTGAGTTCCTCCACTTCCATTTCACTATCCTGCTCGACGCGGCGCAAGCGGCGCTGGTTCTCGCGGATTTTGGGTGCCAGGCGGCTGATCTCGGCGTGCCAGCGTGCATCAGGATGTTCGCGCAACAACTCATCAATCCAGCGTTCGTTGGTTTCGTTCGGTACAAATGTTTCGATAAACAGCTTGCGTGGCATTTTGGCCTTCAGGCAAAAGTCACGGATTTCGCGTTCAAAACGTCGCACACGATCAACAGCATGCTTGAAGCGTTGCACCAGTGCATTGATCTGCTTGGCGGAAAAAGGAATGGCCACCAGTTCCTGAAGCATCCCCTGCATGGCCTCGTTGACCTGTGCCGCCAGCTTGATGTCGTCAGGGGTTTTATCGAAGGCTGCTTTCAGTTTCAGGTACCGATCGTGGTATTGCTTGGCCGCTTCAAAATGGCGCAATGCCTCGTCAAGCTGCTCTTCCATGGTGATGACGGTTTCGTCCATGGGTGTGCCATCAGGGGTGGCGCGACGCGCCTTAATGGCTTCGTTGAGTTCATCCGGATCCATTTTTTCCGGCTCAACTGGCTCATCTTCTTCATCGTCGTCAGTGCTGTTAAGCCGACGCTCGTATTCGGCAATGGCCGCTGCATTCACCACTTTCTGATCAACATCAAGAATATCACGGAAGACGGGTGGTTCACCGCTTTCTGCTGCGGCGTCACGAATTTCAATCACCCGCTCGCCAAGCAGCATGATGTCACGGAAGGTGGCCGGACACAGGCAGATGGCCTCGTGAATCTGCATCCGTCCTTCTTCAATACGGCGGGCAATTTCAATTTCGCCTTCACGGGTTAACAGCTCAACCGTCCCCATTTCACGCAAATACATGCGCACAGGATCGTCAATGCGGATGACTGTGCCCAGCGTGGTAGTATCTGCCCTGAGAGCTGAATCTTCCTTGCGCAAGCGATCCTTGCGCACGGCGTAAGCCCCCGTTGGCGCACGTTCAGGATCCACCACCTCAATGCCCATTTCGGTGAACACATTGATGACCTGTTCAATGCGATCAGCCGACACCAACCCTTCCGGCAGGTGTTTATTCAGATCCTCATAGGTAATATAGCCAATTTCCTTGCCTTTAGAGACCAGGCTACCAAGCTCGCGAATACGGATTTTATCAGGCGTCATGCTTACCTCTGCGCTCAGATTCCAGTTGTTCAGTCAGATTTCGCTGCTGCTGCCGAATGTGCGCCAGGCGCTGGCGAATGCGCACCTTTTCGGCCATATCGCCAGTTGCACCGGCGGCATATTCCAGCCAGGCACGCAACATATCGAGCGTGATGCTGGAAAATTCAAGATCCGACACCGGATGTTCATTGATCCAGCGCGGAATATGCGGGTCATCAGGGAAAATGCGCTGTAAATAGGCAGCGCATGCCTCACCCGCTGTTTGTTCAAACTGACTTAACGATAATGCGCGGCTGTATAGCAGGCGAAGCTCATCATCGTCAAGTGTAAAATTGCATGCGTCATCAGGTAGTTCCCGAAAACGCTCCGGTTTTTGAAACAAGGCCGCAAGAAACCGGTCCTGAAGGCGGTTTTTTGGCATGCGGCGGCTTGCCATTTGTTCATCTCTGGTGGCCGGGCGCAACTGGCGATTAACAGCCAGTTGTCGACTGCCGGTGCGCAGGGCTGCTGCATCCTGCCATGCCTCACGCAGGAAGGGATCCTGAATGCTGCTCAGCATACTGGCCGCCTGTGCGGCCATGCGCGCCCTGCCTTCCACGCCTTCACCGGCCAGCTTACGCAAGCCAAGCAACCAGCTATCGACGGCCGAAAGTGCTTCTTCCATGTGCCGACGCATGCCTGCTTCCCCCTGTTGCTGCAACAGTGAGTCCGGATCTTCACCTTGCGGTAAATACAGAAAGCGCGGTTGCCATTCCGGTTTAAGCAGCGGCAACATGCGTTCCAGAGCGCGCCATGCTGCCTTGTAACCGGCCTCATCACCATCGAAACAAAATACCGGCGCATCACACAGGCGGAAAATCATGCGTAACTGTTGTTCGCTGATCGCTGTGCCCAGCGGTGCAACCGCCACAGGCATCTGGTGCGCAGCCAGCGCCAGTACGTCCATATAGCCTTCGACTACCAGCAACTGCCTGCTGTGCCGGATATGCTCACGGTGCTCGTGTAGTCCGTACAGCAACGATGACTTGTGAAAAAAAGTCGTCTCTGGTGAGTTCAGGTATTTGGGTTCGCCATCACCTGATATGCGACCACCAAAACCTGCCAGTTCGCCTTTGTCATTTCTGATCGGGAACATGATTCGCTGACGAAAGCGATCGCCAAAACCGCGTTCGTTACGAAACAACATACCGGCAGCTTCCAGTTCTGGCCAGGTTGCCTCCGGGAAGCGCTGTTGCAAAAAGCCATAACCGGCGGGAGCAAAACCAAGCTGATAGCGATGAATCACCTCATCAGGCAAGCCTCGTTGCTGTAAATAGGCAAGCGCCTCAGTGCCAGCCGGGCCTGATAACTGCTGTTGAAAACATTGCGCGACCTGCTGTAACAGGTTGTCTGCCTGCTGACGCTGTTGTTTTTTTTCCCGTTGTCGCTGCTGTTGACGCTGATCCTGCGCAGGTAAGGGCAGACCAGCGCGATCAGCCAGCCAGGCGACGGCTTCGGTGAAGCTGTAGCTGTGATAATCCATGGCAAACTGAAAGGCATTGCCGCCCTTGCCGCAACCGAAACAGTAATACATCTGCTTTTCTGGTGATACAGAAAAAGAAGGTGATTTCTCGTTATGAAAGGGGCACAGGCCAAACATATTGCTGCCGGAGCGTTTAAGCTCTACATATGCAGCGATCAGATCAACCAGGTCAATTCGTGATTGCAGCTGCTCCAGGAAGGCATCGGGATAATAAGCCATGCCCGTCGCCCGTGATCAGCTTTGCAACGCAGCCCTGACCCGGGCAGAAACAACGGTCATATCCGCTTTGCCCTGAAGCGATTTCAAAGCTCCCATGACCTTGCCCATGTCTTTCATGCCGCTGGCAGAAGTGGCTGCAATCGCTTCTTTCACCGCCGCTGTAATCGCAGCCTCATCCATCTGCGCTGGCATATAAGCCATCAGCACCTCAATCTCGGCCATCTCTCTGGCAGCAAGGTCTTCACGAGCGGCCTGCTGATACTGCCCGGCAGCATCACGACGCTGTTTGATCAGGCGGCCAGTGATTTGTACAATATCTTCTTCTGTCAGCGTGCGGCCAAGGCCAATTTCCTGATTTTTAAGCGCAGCGCGCAGCATACGAATAACATTCAGGCGCACCTTGTCGCCAGCTTTCATGGCTGCTTTCATGTCCGAGGTGATGGTTTCCAGCATAAGTCTCTCCGTTCAGTGGTGGACTGCAGAACGCAGAATGCCGGAGTAAAACCCCGGCATCATACGCTGCTCATGCGATAATCGTTGAATGGCGATTAATACTCGCGGTTCTCGCGCATGCGAACACGACGAAGGCGCTTCATCAGACGTTTGCGGGCGGCTGCTTCCTTGCGTTTTCTGGCAACAGAGGGTTTTTCATAAGCCTCGCGGCGACGGCATTCAGTGATAACGCCGGCACGTTCAACCTGCTTGCGAAAACGACGAATGGCCATTTCTACAGGTTCTTCGATACCTACCTTGACTCCTGGCATTAAAACATCACCCCCCTTGCCCTGTCGGCGAAAAATGCTGATTGCATGCGTTTATTCCGAACTCAGAGTCGCCTGCAAAAAAAAGGCCGCGCATTATAGGCGCGAAAAAGAAAAAAGCAAGATTTTTACGGCACCTGACCTGGCAGACCTGATGCCTGCCATACGCTTTGCCACCACAAATCATAGGCATCCAGAGCAATGCGCCCTGACAGCAGGGTGGCTGAAAACACCGTGCCAGACCACAGCCACAGGGTGATCACGGCAAAAAAAACAGTCACCGGCCCCATATTCCGATGCCAGGCCCATAGCGTCAGCAGCAGCATGGGCCAGACCATCAGGGCTGCCGTTGCGGCATCGTGCCAGCGGCCAAGCCAGGCGTGACCAGCGCCAGGGAGTATCGTCGCCAGTACTGTCGGCCACCAGTTTTTTGTGGCTGATGGCGGCGGATGCTGTTGCTGGTATTGCGCAGCCAGCAACAGATAGGGGTTCACGCCGGGACTGGCAATGGTTTGCTGGCTTGCCCGCGATGCAATAAGCACATGGGCAGCCTGAAGTCTGGACTGCCAGACCGAGGTGACAGGCAGGCTGTTTGCGCCACCTTTGAGTAGCGAAATGGCTTGCTGGTATTCTCCGTGAGCAGCCAGCGCCAGCGCCTGATCGTAAACATCTTTTGGCGCTGCCTGGGCTGTGGTGCTGATAATCAGCGTCAGAAGGATAGCCCACCATTGTCGGGACAGGATTACCATGATGGCAGATGAATCAGCGAGGCGGCGTGTTGCAATACAAAATCACGAAAAGCCTGCTGCACGGGCGTGAAGCGTTTGCCTTCCTTGTGAACGATAAACCAGTGGCGGGTAATGGGAAACTCTGCCACATCCAACACCACGAGCCGTCGCAGCTTCAGTTCCATATCCAGGGTATGCAGTGAGACAATGCCCAGTCCAAGTTCCGACATGACCGCCTGCTTGATGGCTTCCACCCGGTTCATGGCTGCTGCCGTTTGCAGCTTCAGGCCGCGTGCTTCAAAAAAACGTTCGGCCGCCCGGCGCGTGCCGGAACCTGTTTCGCGAACAATAAAGCGAATATCCGCAAGATGTTGCAGTTTGATGTTTTTCCTGCTGGCCAGCGGATGCCCGGGATGGGCAATAATCACCAGCGGGTTTTCCATAAACGGGCGGCCAGTCAGGTGGTGACCATCCGGTGGCGTACCCATAATAGCCATATCGGTTTCATGATCATCCAGCGCATGCAAAAGCCCTTCCCGGTTGGTGGCTGAAAGCCGGATATCCACTTTCGGGTATTGGCGGTGGAAGGCGGCAATCAGCTGAGGCGCAAAATAATTGGCGGTGGCCGCCATGGTGATATGCAGCCGCCCGCCTTCGAGTCCGCGCATGGCTTCCAGGCGCTCTGCGGTCTGGGTAAGTTGCTCCTGAATGTGCTGGGCACATTTGAGCACTTCCGCTCCCGCCTCGGTTAATAACACCTGCCGTCCCTGACGTTCGAACAAGGGCAGTTGCAACTGATCTTCCAGCTGTTTGATTTGCATGGAAACAGCAGGTTGGGTTAAATGCGCGCAGCGCGCAGCTTTGGAAAAGCTGCGCTCCCGAGCCAGTATTTCCACTATGCGTAATTGCTTCAGGGTGATGCGCTGCATGGGGTGAATGATCAGCCGGGCGCACGGTAAATACGTTCGATTTCGATGGCCTGGCCGCTGGCCACATCGACTTTGACCCGCGTGGCATAGACGCTGGCGCCGCGTTCTACCACTTCAAAGCGTTGTGGCAGACCTTGCACCATGCGTACCAGGCAACCATCAACCTTGTTGCCAATTACTGATTGATA
>JALSZZ010000210.1 GCA_027075825.1 Mariprofundaceae bacterium
ATGGAAGCCGGGCGGTATCCAGCAGACCTGGTCCATGCCCTGGAATGAGGCGCTGGAGGGAGATGCGGTGAAGATGGTTGATCTGTCCGGCAAGCTTGGGAAGGACAAGACCGGCGATCCGGGCTATACCAGCAAGTTGCTTTATCATTGCCGCGAAACGCTGGACATGTTACGGGGAGGCTCGTATGTCAGCAAAGGCCATCCGCGATATGCTCATTGCCGACTACGTTGGCAGCGGCCTGCCTGAAGGCGTGAAGGACAAGGCTGACAAGGCCCGGGAACTCATCGAACCGCTGCTGGATCAGTGCCGGGTGTTTCGGAACAGACAAGATACCGGAAGATTTGATGCCAGCGGGGCCTTGCTGATGCGTTTCCTGGCGCAAAAGGGGGTAGAACGATGAAGACCTGGCATTTTGAGGCGCTTGATTCGCTGTTTTTCCGCGAGGCGAAGCCATTCAACTCCGGAGAGAGCGGTTTTCTGGATTCGCAATTTCCACCCACGGCGCAAACTATGGCTGGTGTCATTCGCTCGGCCATTGCCGAGGCACGGGGCGTGGACTGGCGCTGCTTCCATCAGGATGCGCAACCGGATATTGCCGCGCTTATCGGCAAGGATGCTGATGATTCCGGTGCATTGAGCTTTGCCGGGCCTTGTCCAGTGAAGGATGAGGCCCGGCTTTACCCGCTGCCCTTGCATTTACTCTACAGCAGCAAAGAGGATGCCTGGGGCAGGCTTGCACCATCCAAAACTGAATTGAAAACGGATATGGGCGAACAGCGATTGCCTGAGGTGGTGAAGTCCTCGCCTGAAGGTGCGAAATCTCTGGCTCATGTCTGGCTGGATGAAGTGGCGCTCGACCAGGTCTTGCAAGGGAAGTATCCCGCCACCTTTCACGGCGAAGCGACTTTGTTTACCGCTGAACTACGCACCGGTATTGGCAGGGATAATTACCAGCGCAGCGTGCATGAAAGCATGCTTTATTTTACCCGTCATCTTCGCTTGCAGGAAGGCATCAGCCTTGCCGTGGATGTGGATGGCGCTGATGATGTAAAACCTGCGGAAATGCTCCGCCTGGGCGGCGAGGGACGCATGGCGAAGCTGCGCGTGTCCGATAGCAGGCCTGCCAGTTTCCATCATCATCATGGAGAAACGGCAATACTTGTACTGCTGACATACGGGGACTTTGGCGGTCGTTCCGGGCCACTCCTGAAAGGCATCGACATTGTATCCGCCTGCCTTGGCAAGGCCGTGCGCGAAGGTGGCTGGGACTATAAGAGAAAACGACCCAAGCTGCTGAAATCTCTGGTGCCAGCGGGCAGTGTCTATTTCGTGAGGGAAAGCGAAGCAGGCGCTATCGCAAGGCTTGGAACGCATATTGGCAATCGAACGAACTTTGGCTATGGCGAAATCGCTGTGGGTATCTGGGAGGATGAACAATGAAGCAGACCATTCTGGGATTGAGGGCAGAAACGTCCATTCATGCAGGCACGGGGCAGAACAATGGCATCGTGGACTTGCCGGTTCAGCGCGAGGCGCACACGGGTTACCCCTGTGTGTACGGCTCCGCCGTCAAGGGAGCCTTTCGGGCGCACGCGGAAGTGCGCGCCGGATGGGATGATGGCGATACGAAGAAGGTTTTTGGCACTGCCGATCACGATGGCTCAGCTTCACAAATCAGCATGACTGATGCGCGGTTGCTGCTGCTGCCGGTGCGTTCACTGACCGGGTGTTTCAGGCTGGTGATCTGCCCTGCGATTCTGGGACGCTTGCAACGGGATTTGCAGATGATGGGGATGAACAGCAACTTTGACATACCAGCTCCCGATCATCAGCAGGTCATCGGCGCAGGTAGTGATGACATCTTTCTTGAGGAATTCAGGTTTTCGCAGACTGACAGGCTGCCCGCAAATCTTGTTTCGACCCTGCAACGCTTTGGCGCGGAGAATCTGAACGATCAGCTTATCGTCATGCACAACGATGATTTCGCCTGGTTTGCGCGCAATGCCACGGCGGTGACACCACATATCGCCATCGAGAGTGAGACGAAAACGGTTAAATCCGGCGCGCTGTGGTATGAGGAAAGCCTGCCGCCTGATACCGTACTTTATACCATGCTGATGGGTGCGGATAAGCATGTGAACAGCGTGCTGGGCATGTTTTCCGGCGGCAAGCCCTTCATCCAGATTGGCGGCAATGAAACCGTCGGCATGGGCTGGTGCAAGGTGCAGGAGGTGACGGCATGAGCTTGCAAACCATTTCTCAGGCGCGTGCCAAACATGCACTGGCGGCTGTTCGGAGCTGGGAGGGTAAGGAACGCCAGATCCAAAAAGAGTTAAAAGCCCATGTGACAGGCATGGGGCCGATGATGCTGATGTCCGGTTTCGGCCAGACATGTGCTTTTTATAAATCCAAGGGTAGCAATCATGATGTGGTGTTACAGGTATTACAGGATTGGCTGGGCAAAGGTGATGTTATTCGCTTTATCACGGAATCCCCGGCCGGGAGTATCAGCTTGTCCAGACCGAAGCGCTGGAATACCTCAGTTGGCTGAAAAAGTTTGCCAAAGCATATCTGAAAGGAGATGCATGATGTTGCCGCTGCATCGTGATACTCAACAATATGCAA
>JALSZZ010000211.1 GCA_027075825.1 Mariprofundaceae bacterium
CATGTGCATGGCGCGCTACTGGCAGGCATCGTTGATTTTGCCGGGAATATACGTCAGCAACAGTGGCAGTTTGATCGTTTTAGCGGACAGTTTAATGGTCAGCTGACAGAGCTGGTGCGGGCTTTTCATCTGCCTGTTGCCGGGCCGGTCGGCATCATACAGGCTAGCATCACACTTGATCAGCGGCGCTGGCAGGGCACTATTGAACTGAACAATGCCGCATGGCGTAATTTTCTTGGCCAGAACAAGCGCATCGGGCAGGCCATGAAGCTGCGTTTTTCCGCTCACATCAGGGGGCAACAGCTACGCCTGAGCCAGTTGAGCTGTGATGATACACGCTATCGCCTGCGCGGCCAGGGCGCACTGGATGATAATGGGCTGACGCTGGATATGCAGTATATCCACACACGCGCATTTCAGGGCAGCCTGCATATTCTCGCGCCTCGTGGCAAAGCCCCCTGGCGCATGCAGGTCACAGCAGACTACCTGAAGCGCAAGGCGCTGCCCGAATCCCTTGAGGCAGGCGATACCACAACCACGGTGGACAAGCCTTGGCTGTTACAGGCTGATATTCAGCGTTTTGACTGGGATGATGCACGCATCGAGCATATGCAACTGAACATGGATTCACGTCAGGGAAGGCTCGGTCACTTTGCTGCAAGGCGCATCATCAGCGGTAATCTGAGGGTGACCCGGGTGACCACGGATTTTCGTATGCCCGGTCATGGCGTGATTGAACTGGCCTCACTCACAGGACGGGTCAATGGTCAGCGAATGACCTTAACTGCCACCCTGTTTCCGCGCCACAATGGCGGCTTGCGCTGGCAGGGAATGGTGGATACACACGGCCCTTTTGATCAGCTGATGCAGGAAACAGAAACAAAGGAAAAACTGTTTGACGGTGGCAAGGCAGAAATACTGTTTGCCGGTGAAGGCGTGATGATGCAGGATCAGCCTTGGTGGCAGGGCTTGCGGGGACGTCTGCGTTTGCGCGTTGATGAAGGCAGTATCGCCAAAGGTGGTGTGCTGACCAAGTTGCTGGCGATCAGCAGTCTTGCCGATTTGCCCGCTTTATTGGTTGGTCAGCGCAAGGATCTGACGCATAGCGGCCTGTTTTATAAACGCCTGCAGGTCGAAGCGACGGTGGCCGATCATACAGTGCGCGTTCATCAGCTTGCCATGCGCGCTACGGCCATGGATATGGCTGGTCAGGGCAGTTATGATTTACAGCATAACCACATGGATCTGATCATGGTCTTCCGTCCCTTGCAAAACCTTGATGCCATACTCTCAAAAATCCCGTTGTTGCGTGACATCGTCGGTGGTTCAGCCCATTCATTGATGCGTAAGGTGTATCACCTTCACGGCGGGCTTCGCGATGCCGACCTTGAACAAGTTACCCCTTCATCCGCCGGACTCTCCCGTCCCGGCCTGATCGAAGGTTTGCTAACATTGCCCGACCGCTGGTTTGGTCAGATGAAAGAAAAAACGCCGTAAAAATTTACCGCAGAACAAGGGATAAGCAATGAAAATTCATTTATTACGCCATGGCGAACTGGAAGGCGGCATGCGCTACCGTGGCAGATTGCACTCACCGCTGACCCAACGTGGTGAAGTGCAAATGCATCGCGTATGGCAGCAACTGGCAGGCCGCGTTGACATGATCTACAGCTCACCGCTACAGCGTTGCCATGATATTGCCTGTGACTGGAGCCAGCAGGCCGGTCTGCCCTTTGTGGCTGATCAGCGAATACAGGAACTTGACTATGGTGAATGGGAAGGCCTGAATCTGGAGCAGTTGCTGGCCAGAGAAGGCGAAACCATTGTGCAATGGCGCAGAAATCCGGAAGGCATGTGCCCGCCCGGTGGCGAATCCATGGATGCTTTCCGTCAGCGCGTACAGTCATTTTGTGATGAACTTCATGCCCGGCGAGGGCAATACAATGAAGTGTTAATTGTCGGTCACTCTGGCAGCCTGCGTATGCTGTTACAGCTTTTGCTTGGCATTTCGTCGGCTGCGGTGCGAAAGTTTCACGTTCCCTTTGCGTGCTGGAGTTGCCTGCAACTTGAAGATGACGGTGCCATGCTGGTGTTTCATAACCCATCGCAGAATGATTAAGCAGCAAACCTGAAAAAACTGTTGACGGCGGCAACTTCGGCGATAAAGTTCGCGCCACTTTCCTCGGTAGCTCAGTTGGTAGAGCAGGTGGCTGTTAACCACCTTGTCGCTGGTTCGAGTCCGGCCCGGGGAGCCAGTAGCTGATAACCCACGGTGTTTTCACCGTGGGTTTTTTTATTTTTACACCTGATGATTTCCGAATACGCACGGAGGTATTCCCATGAATGTTGTGATTACCGGTGCCAGTCGTGGTATTGGCCTTGGTTTGACACGATCTTTTCTTGCTGATGGCCATCAGGTCTGGGCCTGTTGCCGTACACCTGATCAGGCCGATGACTTACAGGCGCTGGACAATGGATGCCTGCATCTGGTGCGCTGGGATGTCGCTGTTGATGATGCGCCGCAGCCACAGGGCAAAGCCTTTCCTGCATCTGTGCATCTTCTGATCAATAATGCCGGCATCTATGGCCCCGGCAAACAGGCGC
>JALSZZ010000212.1 GCA_027075825.1 Mariprofundaceae bacterium
GATGAAATAAGACTGATTGAAACCCTGACAGCGGAGCACATGGAATACTACGGCTATGAACGCATGAGTACAGCAGGCAGCAGCAAGCCAACCGCCGCAGATGTTCAGGCGGCTGCTCTCAGAAGCGAAAAGAATAAACGTGAGGCATGGAAAAAACTGAAGCGAGAGAACTATAAAGATTATCATCTCAGGCAATTTCGCCAGGAGTATATTCATCGGCTTGAAACCCGCCTGATGGGTAAATCAGGCATCGAAACATGAAGGTGGCTTCAGGAAATCAATGAAGGGTGCCAAAAACACCCCGAATCAGCTGAACAGCGCCATGATATGGCAATGCGGGCAACTACACGAAGCGCTGCCCCTTCTGGCAGGTTCGCTTGGTGCATCACATGCTTCACAGCAACTTCCTTCCATACCACTTAACGCAAATCAGCAAATGCTTGCAGACTGGCTGACGCATACCGCTACACAACTTGGCATGGAAATTCGGAGCACGCGAACAACATATCGGGAGCTGAAACAGATGCTCCGTTACAACGCGCCTTTGCTGGTTACATTACCGGATGAAACCCCGGGTTTTTTGTTGTTGTTGCGCTGTAAAGGAAGTATGCTGTACACATTGGGGCATGATCAGAACATTCACAAACTGCCTTTGCAGGAGTTGGCAACGCTATTAACCGCGCCACTGGCACGTCCGTGGCTGTCAATGACGGATAATATGCTGGCGCCACTTGATGTTTCAGAACGCCGCCGCCAGCAAATAAAACAAGAGGTGTTGCACCGACAACTGGAAGATGTACCCGTTCAGGGATGTTATTTGTTGCGCCTGTTGCCGGGCGATCGTTTATGGCCGCAACTGCGCCAGACACATATTCCGATGCAGATGGCAATGTTCGGACTTGCTACTACTGCCGCGCTGATACTGATGCTGGCAGGCTGGATGGTGATCGGCAGGGATGTCTTTTTACAATCTGGTTTTCATGGCCACCTGGATCTGTGGATATTGTTGATACTGACTGCCATACCCTTCCAGTTGCTGGCGGTTCATCTTAAAAACAATCTCTCACTGGATATCGGTCACTGGCTGCGCAGGCGCGTTCTTGATGGTATCCTGCAACTTGAACCTGATGAAATTCGCCATCAGGGCAGTGGCAGCTTTCTTGTGCAGGTCATGAATGTTGAATTTCTTGAAGGCCAGGGGCTTGGTACGGTGTTTAGCGCATTCACCGCCTTGCTACAACTTTTGCTCGCCTGCTACATTCTTAACCTCGGCCTTGCCAAAGAGACGCTTCCTCTGCTGCTGATTGCGTTCATCGCAGTTTTTCTGTTCTTTGGATTTTTACATTACAGGCACATGAAAGCATGGGTACTTCATGCCCGCCGTATGGGCTTTGATTTAACCGAAAACATGGTGGGGCATCGTACGCGTCTGGCGCAACAACACCCCGAACACATGCATGACGATGAGGATCAGTTACTTGCCCGTTATGCCAGACTGTCGGAACGACTGGATCACAGTGAATCACTGATGAAAAATGTATGTGGGCGGCGAGGCTGGTTACTGATCTCTCTGGCGGGCCTGTTCCCGGTATTTACCACGCCACACCCCGATGTAGCATCACTGGCTATCAGTATCGGCGGCATTCTGCTGGCTGCACTGGCACTGGAACAGATCGGGCAGGCGTTGCGTTACATGACTGGCGCGTATATTGTCCGGGAACAGCTACAAAATATTGACCACAGCAGTCAACGCTACCTTCAAGGCATTACGCAATCTCCACCACGATTTGTGCAATCTGAGGAGATTGAACGTCGTGACAGGGAATATCCCCTGATGGAACTTCGCGGGGTTAGTTATACCTGTTATGAACGTACACTGCTGGATAATTGCGACCTGTATATCAAGGCTGGTCAGCGTCTGCTGCTGGAAGGGAACTCAGGCGGAGGAAAATCAACACTGGCAGCTCTCATTGCTGCCCTGAAGTTACCACATCAGGGGCAAATATGTTTATTGGGCATGACGGTGAAGCAATGGGGGGCACAACACTGGCGCAAACATGTGGTAATTGCCCCCCAGTTCCATGATAACCATATTATCAATGAAACTTTTGCCTTCAATGTACTGATGGGCAACAACTG
Source organism: Mariprofundaceae bacterium (assembly GCA_027075825.1). Classification (GTDB taxonomy): domain Bacteria; phylum Pseudomonadota; class Zetaproteobacteria; order Mariprofundales; family Mariprofundaceae; genus AB-137-C09. Next base: position 2,140 of record JALSZZ010000212.1, read on the forward strand.
GCCACCAACACCGGAAGATTTGCGGGAAGCTGAACAGATCTGCCGGGAACTTCGTCTGGGTAATCTTCTTGACAGAATGCCCGCTGGCATGCAGCAAATGGTGGGAGAATCGGGCTGGCGTTTGTCGCATGGTGAACGAAGCCGCATGTTTATTGCCCGTTCACTGTTGCAACAACCTCGCCTGATGATACTTGATGAAAGTTTTGCGGCGCTTGACCCGGAAACACTGGGAAGCGTGTTACAATGCGTACTTCGACGCAGCAATGCCCTGTTGGTGATCGCTCATCCCTGAATAAATGAATTGATAGCCACCCATGGACCTGGATTAACATGACGACAAACAACGAATTACCCATACCTGATGCTGATCCATCGAGATGGCAGCGGTTCCGCCATTACCTGTATCAGCGTATGCATATCTTTATTCTGATTGGAATTGCACTGAGCATT
>JALSZZ010000213.1 GCA_027075825.1 Mariprofundaceae bacterium
TGCCGCGCAAAAAGCCAATATCATGAAACAATGAGGCAATCATGAAGTGCATCCAGTCAGAAGGCGTTACGCCACCGTCCAGCAGATGCTTACCCTGGAGAATGCAAAGCCCGGCTGATGAAACCAGGATAGTATGATCAAGATCGTGGTATAAGGAATTGGTATTACTCAGGTTTTCCAGCGCCAGATGGGCTGCCCAGGAAGTAATCTCATCATAAGGATTAGTCGTTTCCCCATACGCCTGCACATAATGTTTTTTCAACTGGCGCGTAAAAGCTGCAATCGCCAGCGAATCTGAGTCAATGGGCATGATGCCCCCTTTCTGTCAAGTTGCGGACTACTTTCTTTTCCAACTGCCGGAGGCCAGACGAATATAAGCGCCCGGAGCAGATTTCTGTATCGCCTTCCTGCCTGCCATTTGCTCCACCTGGACCAACGGAATACCATTACGACTGGCAATGCGCTTATAGTGCTGCAAACGCTTGCTGTTAACAGATTTCATCAATTGCTTAACATCTGCCGGTGCCTTGGGATTCACCAGTCCGAGGTAGCCATTACTCTGCTCACCGAGCCAGCCTGCCTGTTTGGCAGAAGCAAGATCAGCCGCCTGCAAAGGCATTGCTACCAACAGCAACAAAGCCAGGGTGACACTGCGCAGCCCGCCGCCGTGTAAATTAAAAGAGGCCACTGTCGTCGGATAAGACATTGTCGAGCTCCTTATCAACCTTAACGCGAATCTCATGTTCGATTTTCACGTTCATGTTAATGGTAATGGGTTTATCTGGCGGCGCTACCTTAATGGTTGGCGCACAGGCTGCCAGCCATAAAGGCAACATCAGCAGCGCACACTTAAGCCACGGCAGAATGGCGTAATCTGACATTAACTACATTACCGGTGTAACTTCAGGTTCCTGCCCCATGCATGGGTTGGCCGATGGCGAGCATGGGTTGGCAGCCACAGGCGTAGCAGCGCTTTCAAAACCATGATGTTCCATGAACAGTTCAACGCGACGGTTCTTCGCCCTGTTTTTCTCGGATGTATTGGGCACCAGCGGCTGCGTATCGGCCCTGCCTTCAATATGCAGCATGGATTTATCCAGCTTGCCGGCCCAGATCAAATAACGGGCAACGGCAGCGGCACGGTCAGCCGACAATTCCCAGTTATCAAGAAACTCATTGCGCTGGAACTTGCTGATCGGCAAATCATCGGTATGACCAACAATACGAATATGAACAGGGGTGCCGGCGTTTTTTACGGCCCGGGCGAAGTCGTTCAACAGATGCCGACCTTCGCGTTTGATCTGTACGCTGCGTTTATTAAACATCAGGGTATCCTGCAATGTCAGTTTCACAGCGTGTTCGGAAAGCTGCTGGATTTTCACCTGTTGCTGTTCCACCTGTTTTTTCATGCTGTCATTCAGTTCATTGACTGTTGCCTCGATTCTTTTCAGTTTCTTCCTTTGTTCTTTCAACGTCTTCTCGACGCGCTTGTGACTGCGTACGAGCGCTTTCTGCTCTTTTTCGAGCTTGCCCGTTTTCTCACGTAGTTCCTGATCACTCTTCTCCAGCGCCTTGTCTGTCTTGTTCAGATTGTACATATTCTGGGGGATTTTCATCACATTCTCATGCTCGCGCTCACTGAGAAAGTGGCAGGCAGGCAGAAAACTGACAACCAGTGCGGTAAGAATAAGCTTTTTCATGACCATCAACTCCTTGCAGGCAAAAACAAAAAACGCCGACAGCGTAGAAAAATAAGTTGGAAACTGCAAGTATTGTATCAACCGTTAGCGAAAACAGGCTGGCATGGAGCAGGCAACTTTTCTTTGTGCATACGACTCAGAGCATTAGCGCCACAGTAAACTATCTGAATACATCCGCTGTGCCGCTGCCAGGCTGCTGGCAGACGAATCAATCCGCCAGTTGGCTTCGCCAATGGCTGTTTTATCGATATTGAACCAAAACAGGCTGACGATGGAAGGGTAGCCATTTTTTAACTGTCTTGCCATATCGGTGATCCAGGCGGCTTTGCTGCCACCGCTTTCAGCAGAAGATACACCGGCAATAACGATTTGTTTTGCTGGCCAGGCCGCAACCAGGGTGTTGTAGCTAAAACGGTAAATGGTGTTGAACGTTTGCCAGTTCAGATTGGGGTGCAAGGGCGTATTCGGGCCAAAGTTGAAGCCAGACAGGCCAATATAATCGACATAAGCATCACCCGGATAAAAAACGGTGAAATTATCTGTTGGCCAGACATTGGGTGACCAGATGAATTTAACCATGTTTTCCGCCAGACCCGCTGCGCGATAGCGCTGCTGAACATGCCGGTACGCCGCGATATAATCCGCCGCCGTGTTGCCGTTATGCGGGTTACCATAGGCATCCACCAGGCCGCCCCACGGATACCAGTCACCGTTCATTTCATGACCAAAGCGAATCCAGATATCGGCATTCGGAAACAACGGTTGCACATTATTGACTATGCCGTTGATCGACGTATCAAGCTGTGCATCGTAGGTACCGGCGGCAATTGCCCGCAAGCGACTGGGGCTGTTAGCATACACATCACTGTTGAATTTCGGTTCAAACGT
>JALSZZ010000214.1 GCA_027075825.1 Mariprofundaceae bacterium
CTGTGTGCCTTCACTGCGGGATCTGTGCTTATTCCAGGATAAAATCCTGGAACCTGCAAAGAATCGTTCCTTGGAGCGTCAAGCGAAAAGGAACGTTATGCATCATGCATTTAAGTCAGCTAAAAACGGCTGATATTATAGCCCGCGTCTGGATTCGTTCCGGCGGGCTTTCAATAACCTCCGTGTTAGTATGATTTTCTTATTGAAAAACATACTCCGGAGGTTTTTTTATGCCGTCCGCCAAAGGACGAGGCAGACCAAGATACTGAATAACGAGGCTGGATCGACAGTCGAGTAGGCTGCATGGGTAGTCGGTCTGGAACACCGTTCCGAACAACGGTGAGGATCAATTAACCCATGACCCCTGTAATTTTCATGGTGGTATCCAGAATATCCGAAGCAGATGCCTCAAATGCCTGAGACTGCTGAAACCAGGGAACGTGTGTCGTTGCAATGACAGCGACCAGGCGATCTTCCTCGCAATCATAATGGTCCTTGGGTCCGGGGACAGGATCAAGGATTACGGAAGATGGATCATTGCCATTCCTTCTCCTTCGAAATATGGCTATGTGCTGTTTTCCTGCTGCCGCGCATGACAGCAGAACCAAGACTGAAAGTAGAACGAAAAAAAATGAAGTGAGCGACAGTTCATGCAGGAGTAGTTCCCAATTGAACATGCCGCCCATCTTCCTAGTTCTGATGTTCAGGCTTTTTCATGGATAGTGCGACCATCTGGGATGACAGATAATCGATATCGCTGGTTTCACTGTCGCTCGGCATGTCGATCTGATATTCGACGATCACATTTCCATCTGCGTCAACACACTTGATGTTGAAGTGATCTTGCCCCATGAAACCCGACACCTTATCCAGCATACCTTCGTCTTCACGAACGTAGAACTCGATTTTCGCATCATCAGGCCCGATCTCTGAGGTATCATCGAGAACGGAAAACACAGGGAACCCCTGATATTGCTGCAGAACAGCCTTACCATTCTCATCAATATCATCGTGCTCCTCTTCCGCCTTCTGCATTTCCTTCTTCGCGCCATCCAGCTTTTCATTTACAGACCGGACCAGGAGTGCGACCTTCTCCGGCTCCATGAGCTTGTCATTTGCAATGACATAGACATGGCTCCGCCCATGCAGGGCGCCCATGTTTTTCTGGCTGTCATAGGCGGTAATTGCCGCGTTTGCGCTTTTGGTCGCGTTGATAGCCTCATAAACCTGACCAGCATTGCTTAGTGTTTGGATCGCATCAAATATCCCGGCATGGGAAGTGATTGGCACGCAAGCCATTCCGATGACCGCCGCATAGACAAGACCGACAAACTGTTTCTTCATTTCTTCAACTCCTTGCTTGGTAGTACCATTGTACCATGACACAGCTAGAATTTCAAGAACAATAGTTACAAGCCAGCCAGTTTGTCCATCATTTTATCGGAGAGGGTTTTCTTCATCCAGTATGAAGCAATGGTGAGAGGTGTGATTCGATATCTGGTGCGGGGATTTCTGGACTGCATCGCATGACACACCTTTTTTGCAACATCGTCCGCTCGTCCTGTGAAGGGGGCCGCAGGACCGGGCTTACCAAGCTTTTCGACCATACTTTGATAGGCCTGCGCGTGCCGGGTGGATTTAGCGTCAACCCATTCCCTGAAATTCATCAATGCATTGATTCTGAACTTCGTAAGGATTGGACCCGGCTGGATAACCGACACATGGATATTGGTTCCTTTCAATTCCTGCCTGAGAACGTCGCTCCATCCTTCGAGAGCGAACTTTGAGGCAACATAGGCCCCTCGGTAGGGGAGTGCAGAAAAACCAAGGACAGAGCTATTCAGGACGATTCTGCCCTCGTTTTTCTTCAGCATTCCTGGCAGGACCATCCGGGTCAGCGCGTGGATGCCGAAGAAGTTTGTCTCGAACTGTTTACGCATGGCTTCGGCTGGTACGTCTTCCAGGGCGCCAGGAATTGCATAGCCGGCGTTATGGAATATTCCGTATAATGGAGCACCCTGCAGGCCATTATTGATGTTATTGCACGCATTGATTATGGATTCGGTATCTTCCATATCAAGCAACAGGGTAAGATCAAAGCAGTCTTTTCTGATCAGTTCCAGGTCGCCTTCTTTCCGGCAGCTGGCAATCACATAGAAGCCTTTTTTCTTCAGGAGGCGTGCTGTGGCATGACCGATTCCGCCGGGCGTGCAGCCCGTGACCAATACCGGCCTTACATTCTTATGCTGCTCGGGACAAAATTCCATGCGGGGTACTCTCCTTCAATATGGGCGACGGACCCTGTATGGATCAGGACACCGCCAACAATGGAAGATGCGGCGAATATGTCAGCAACAGGCAGGGCGAACGGAACTGTTGTCGCAGCCAGCAACGTCAGCGCATCGATAAGCAGACAGATGAAGATTGCGTTCTTTTGCCGGCCAAGGTGTTTCCGTTCGTATTCGATCAGGCCGGAAGCTCCGTATTGATGATTCAGCCACGCGAAGGCGGCAATCATAAGACCCATCCCAAACGGAGTGAAAATATTGATCGCCATCAACGCATAGCCTGTATAGTAG
>JALSZZ010000215.1 GCA_027075825.1 Mariprofundaceae bacterium
TGGCTGTTCGCGCCATTGTTCCGGGGGAATCAGCAGCCCGGTCATGCGCCGCACCTCACGGCTTAGCGCGGCATACAGATCGCCTTCGCCAAAGGGCATGGCGGCCAGACAGGTAGCAGCAAAATCCGGCACCGGCACCAGCGCCCGCCGTTGCACTGCGGGAAGCTTGCGAAACAGTACCATCAGTTTTTCCAGCAACAGCCCCGGCACCAGCCAGGCCGGACGTTCAGGCGGCAACTGACGCAGCAGGGCTTGCGGGATATGCAGGCTCATACCGTCTTCGGCATGCCGGGGGTCAAAGCGGTAGCTGATGCGCAGGCGATGGCGACCAAGCATCAGCGCATCAGGAAAATCGTGATCATATGCTTCACCGTCAGGAAACAGTTCGTGCATTGATGGCAGCGGGATGGCGCTGGCATCGCGCTTTAACTGCCGCTCCAGGGTACGTTGATCATGGATGGAAGCTGGCAGGGTGCGCGCCAGCCAGTCGCCCAGTCGCGCTTCAACGTCCTCACGATACAGGCGGCGCGATTTGCCGATGTATTGATCAATGGCGGCATGAAGCTTTTGCAATGCCGCGAGAAAGCGGCGTAACTGTGGTGATCTTCCCTGTAATTGCATGCCCACCAGCGCCTGACGAATAAAGATTTCCCGGCAGGCAGGGGCATCATGCGGATACCAGTTCACCGCCTGTGCGCCCAGCGGCAGACCAAACAGGCTACGCTGCTCCCGCGCCAGCACCCGCCCTCGGCGTTTTGACCAATACGGTTCTCCATAGCTGCGCGCCAGTACATGCGCGCCGATCTCTTCCAGCCAGCCAGGTTCCACCGGCGCAAGGCAAATGCCGTAACGCTGTCGCAACTCCAGCCATTCAGCGGCCATCACCCAGGCCGCAGGTTTTTTGCGCATGGCAGACCCGGGCATAATGGCAAAACGTCCACCGCGTGCCCCCAGATAGCTGCCGTCTTCCTGCCGCTGACCGACCTGCCCAAGTAGCCCGCTGAGGATGGCGCGATGCACGGCATCGTTGTCCATTTCCGGCAAGTGGCGGGTATTCAGCCCCGGCTGACCCAGCGCCTGTGCTACCTGTAACTGCAAATCCTGCCATTCACGCATGCGCAGCCAGGAGAGGTAGTGTTGTTTGCACAGCTTACGCAGTTTGCTGCGGCTGTGGTGGCGTTCTGCCTCAATATACCATTGCCACAGGCGCAGCAGGCTGGCGAAGTCCGAGGTGGTATCCTGCCACTGGCGATGGCATTGATCCGCTTTCTCCTGCTCCTCGGCCGGACGCAGGCGCGGATCGGGAATCGACAGTGCGCAAACAATCACCAGTACCGGTAGCAAACAGCCAGTATCCTGCGCTGTCAGCAGCATGCGTGAAAAACGGGGGTCGAGTGGCAGCCGTGCCATACGGTGGCCAATCGCGGTGATATGACCATCCTCATCCAGCGCCTGAAGCTCCCGCAACAATTGCTGACCATCGCGAATAGCCCGCATCTCGGGCGCATCCATGAGCGGAAAGTCTTCCAACGCCCCCAGTTGCATGTCCGCCATACGCAGCAAGACGCTGGCTAAGTGGGTGCGGCGGATTTCCGGATCGGTGTGTGCCGAGCGCTGCTGGTAGTCCGCTTCGCTATAGAGCCGAAAACAAACACCGGCGGCGACACGACCACAGCGTCCGGCGCGCTGATCGGCGCTGGCGCGGGCAATGCGTTCCACCGGCAGGCGTTGCACCCGGTGACGCGGACTGTAGCGACTGATGCGCGCCAGTCCGGAGTCAATCACAAAGCGGATGCCCGGCACGGTCAGCGAGGTTTCGGCAATATTGGTGGCCAGCACAATACGACGACCTGTATGCGGCGCGAAAATGCGATCCTGTTCATGATTCGCCAGCCGGGCATACAGCGGCAACAATTCGGTGTGGCGCAGGCCATGCTGCGCCAGGGCATGGCTGGCTTCGCGGATTTCGCGTTCGCCGGGCAAAAAGACAAGAATATCGCCGAACGGGTCAAGTCGTCCGGCTTCCTCCACAGCTTCAACAATAGCCTGCGATAAATCGCTTTCGCCATCGTCCTGCCACGGACGATAATGAATATCCACCGGATAACAGCGTCCGGCGATCTCAAACAGCGGTGCGTCATCAAAGAAGCGACAAAACGCCTCGGTATTAATGGTTGCCGACGTGATGATCAGGCGCAGTTCCGGACGTTCGGGCAGAATGCGCTTCAGATAACCGAGCAGAAAATCAATATTCAGGCTGCGCTCATGGGCTTCATCAATAATAATCGCCTGATAACGGCGTAGCAGACGATCATGATGAATATCATTGAGCAGGATGCCATCGGTCATCAGGGTGATACGGTCATCGCCTCGGCTGCGTTCCTGAAAACGCACCCGATAGCCGACCCCCTGACCCAGCGGACAACTGACTTCCTCAGCAATACGGGCGGCGACGCTGCGCGCTGCCATGCGACGAGGCTGGGTATGGGCAACCGGCCCTTTGATGCCTGCCAGCAGGCACAGTTTGGCTAACTGGGTGGTTTTGCCAGAACCGGTTTCCCCGGCGACGACCAG
>JALSZZ010000216.1 GCA_027075825.1 Mariprofundaceae bacterium
CCCTGATTGCAGCCCCCCATACTACTACTCGCTGTGCGAGCGCTGACAGGCATCAGGGGGATGCCAGCGCCCGGCTGATTTTCATGGCCAACGCAGGAGATACAAATGAGAGCACCTTGCCCACCGTTTTCTCATCCATATTTGACAAAATTTCCACCGTTGAAGGCATATCCATATTGGCAATGATTTTGGCTGTTTGTTCCGGCTTCATGCCATTATAAATAGCCGCAAGGCGCTTGACCTTTTTATTTTTGCCCCGCTCAAGCTTGTCCAGTAATGCCTGAATATCCGCTTCGATCTTCTCCAGTTCCTCAATTTTCGCTTCAGCACGAACTTTTGCTGCATTGACTTCTTCCCGTGTCGCCTCCAGCACTTTCTTCTCTTCGGCAAGCTTTTCCTTTTCCGATGCCAGACCCTTAAGGATTTTGCATTCTTCCTTGTTGAAATCTATCTCTTCCCAAAAAGGAGCACCACCGGAAGGCTGCTGTTCCCCGGCACAGGCAGATATTATCGAACCACCGGTTATCGCAAAAAATATCATGGCCGATAGCCATACATAATGCACATGCCTAATCACGAAACACCCACCTTCCAGCAAAGATATCATCCAGTTCTTTCTGTAACGCCTTCTCCGCATCACTCAGCTTTTGGCGATTCATATTTTTCATCCTTTTTTCAAATGACTTGAACTTCCCATCCAGCACCTGCAATGCCTCCTGAATCTCTTTTTTGCTATCAATCAGCTTCTCCCTCGCCCGCTGGAACTCGGCCAAATGCTGGTGGCATTCACTGATTCTGCGACTGTTCTGCTGCAACACCGATGCGGACAAACCTGACTGCAACCGTTGACCGGACATGCGCTGAATCGATGCCACCTCCTCATGCAACTGATGAATACACTTATCCTTCTGTGCAAGCCGTGCGTTGATCGTCGCGATTTCCTGCTTCAACGCTTCCCGGCGCGCCTCGACTTTCGATTGCAGCACCTCCAAAGGCGTCACAGCGGCATCTCCAGTTGCCGGGCAAGGTTCAGCAAGTTGGCCCGGCTGGATTCAAAATCGGAGAATTCATCACCACCCTGCACAAGAAATTTCTCGATATCGCCGTAAACACGCAAGACCTTGTCAAGTTCGGGGTTACTTCCCGCTTCATAAGCTCCCATATCGACCATATCTTCCATTCGCGCGTACAATGACAAAGCCTTACGCAAGACTTTTACGGCATGCTTCACTTCCTCCGATGCAAGCTGGTTAAACAAACGACTGACGCTTTTCAGTACATCGATGGCAGGATAGTGCCCCCGCTCTGCCAAACTCCGCTCCAGGACAAGGTGCCCGTCAAGATAGGATCGCGCCGCATCAGCAACGGGATCGGATAAATCATCGCCTTCCACCAACACGGTATACAGTGCCGTAATATCCCCTTTTGCCTGGTCATCGCCTGTGCCAGCTCTTTCTACCATGCTGGCCATTGCAGAAAAACAGGAAGGGGTATATCCCTTTGATGCAGGAGGTTCTCCCAGCATCAGTCCAAGCTCACGATGAGCCTGCATAAAGCGGGTCAGACTGTCCATCATGAAAAACACACGCCGACCCTGGTCCCGAAAATACTCGGCAATTGTCGCCGCCAGCCTGGCCGCGCGAATTCTCAGTACTGGCGGAGCATCAGATGTTGCCACAACCACAACACTTCTTTTCCGTGCCTCGGCAGAGAGAGCGTTTTCAATAAACTCGCGCACTTCCCGACTACGCTCACCAATCAATGCAATCACATTCACATCGGCATCCGAGCCCTGCGATAGCATGCCCAGCAGAGAACTCTTGCCCACGCCAGCACCGGCAAACAAGCCAATACGCTGCCCCCACCCCAGTGTCAAAAATGCATCAATAACACGCACTCCCGTCTGTAACGGCTGACTGATGGTTCGCCGCCGAATAGGGTTTAATTTACGCCCGCCCAGTGTTAGTTGATGTTGTCGTGGCAAAAAGCACACATCGCTGTCCAGAGGTATGCCCCATGGATCCAGCACATAGCCCAGCATTTCCTCGGAAACCCGAACGTTGAATTCTCCTGCACCCGCTTCTACGCGGTCATCAAGCGCAATGCCCATGGTTCCGGACACAGGCATCAGAATGCTTCTGTCATCTCTGAAACCAACGACCTCAGTCTCGATAATCTGATGATCGCCACTGTGAATCCAGCAAATCTGGCCAATTTTAGCCTTTATCCCCGAGGCTTCGACCATCAGGCCACTCACTTTCTTGACCAGTCCATATTGAGGGAAGGGAACACATCCTTCCAGCATGCCCGGAACATCCTGGATCCACGCCTTCACCGCGCTTCTTCCTCCCACTCTTCTGCCACCTTTGTACGGATAAAATCAAAGCATTGATCAATCGCCCTGGAAACATCAATGAGCACCATGCCATCATGACTGTGCAACCGGGCTGTGCCTGGCTGAATGGCCGAATCGGTCGCACATATCAGAGGAATTTCTTCTTCCTGAAGCATCAGCCTGATTCGCTCAATATCTTCGGGATGCAGCACCAGCCGTGACTCTGCCAGATCGAATTCAGACGCCTCAATCGCTCGACGTATTAATGCCTCCATCATGCCTTCATCCCGAATTGAAGAACCCATCAACTTTTTGCTGACCATATTCGCCAATGCGATTACCTGCTGATCCAGCTGCTGATAAACCTCCTTCACATGCCCATGAAACATATCAAGCAATTGCTGCAGTTCTGCAAGAATATTCTCAGCACGCCTTTTCCCCAGCTCCAGTCCTGCCTTTTCCCCCATTTGATAGGCTTTGTTATAGGCCTCACGTTCTGCCACAGCTGCCTTGTCCTGTAATTCCATCATCATGCGCTCAAGCTCAGCTGCCCTGTTTTCCATACGGGCCTCCCCGTCCTCATCAAGGAAAGGCAGAACCAGTGCCTGATGGCAGGCAGGACGCTGTTCTGCCGAAGTACGCCGCAACTGCAAAGGTTCCAGTTTATCCATCAGATCATATCTCCCTTGCTCAGAGTGATCGCACCATCATCATCAAGTTTTCGGACAGTCTTGAGAATCGATTGCTGCGCCTCTTCAACCTCCGACAATTTCAACGGCCCCATCACCTGCATGTCTTCTCTCATCATTTCAGCCGCACGCTGTGACATATTACTGAAAAATGTTTCCGCCAACTCATCTGGCGCGCCCTTGAGGGCAACCAGCAACTCATCTGTAGACACATGTTTGAGGATCGTTTGTATATCCCTGTCATCCAGTTCCTCCAGATCTTCAAAAACCAGCAACAGGCGATCGACCTGTGCAAACAGCTCCTGATCCCGTTCTTCCAGCCTGGCCAGAATCGGCTTGGTAACTTCCTTATTCAGACTCTTGAGAATCTCGACTACACTAAGCATGCCATCGAAGGAAAGGCCCGATGCACCTTCCTGTTCAGAAAGCTCCTTTTCAAGAACCTTTTCAATATCTTCCACAAACTTGGTGCCTACCGTCTCAATCTTTGACATACGCATCACAATCGACAGCTGAATATCTTCCGGATACAGGGCAATCACCCGGCTGGCAACAGAGCTGTCTATCTGCCCCAGAACCACGGCCATTGTTTGCGGATGTTCCCCTTCGAGATAACTTTTGATCACTTCCGGTTTCAAACGTGACAGCTTCTCCCATACGGTCAGTTTCTTGGGCTGGTTGATTTCGGATATCACTCGCTCGGCCCGTTCATCCTCCATCACACCTCGGTAAATTTTTTCGACATGTTCCCGGTCTGCCCGAAGCTTCAGATCTTCCGACAAATGCTCCTTGAGATATTTTTCCACGACTTCATTCACGATATCGCTATCAATCTTTCCCAGCTCGGACATGCGACGCCCAAGGGCAACAAGCATCGAATCATCCAAGTCTTTCAGAATCAATGATGCAGAATCCGGGCCAATTGCCGCCAATAAAATTGCAGCACGATCCAGCCCACTCAGCTTTTTCTCTCTAGCCATCTTGGATCCATTCTTTCAACACCTGTGTGGCACGTTCTGGCTGGGTCTCAAGAGCCAACCGCACTTTATCAATCGGTGAAATAACCGGCGCTGCCGTCAATGCCTTGAGGTCATCCAGATCCAGTCCCTGCTTCTGCTCACCTTCCGCAGTTCCTGTTTCACCTGATGCATTACGCATCAGCATCGCAGCAAGCGGCCTCAACAGAAACCAGCCAATCAACAGGACGGCCATTGCAATCACGCCATAACGTATCGCTTCAAGGATAAATGCCCGTTGCTCGGCCTCCTGCAAGGCCATCGCATCATCATCACCGGCGATATCAATCAGGGGAAGGCTCTGAACCTCAATACTATCACCTCGCTCTTCATCAAACCCGGCTGCACGCTGAACCAGAGCGCGAATCGCCTGCAGTTCACTGTCACTCCTAGCCTGGAACACTTCCTTGCCATTCTCACCCTTGAGCATATGTCCGCCAACAATAACGGCAATAGAGAGATGTTGCAGGGCACCTGACGGTACCAGCTGATGTTCTCGGGTAGAGCTGATTTCATAATTTTTCAACATTTCCTTACGGGATGCTTCTTCCCCGCTGCTTTGCAGTGGTGTACCGCCACGCTGATTGACTCCGGGAGCTCCCGGAGTATTGGAGGCAACACCGGGCACCCCGGCGGCACCCCGATCAACAGAAGAACTCTTCTCATCAGTCATATTCTCGCTGCGTACTGCCACTTCATCGGGATTAAAGCGTTCAATATTTCGTTCAATCTCGCTGCGATTTAGTGTTGTTGTCACCCTGACAACGGCCTGGCCCAGGCCGACAACCTGCTCCAGCATAGCTGTAAGCCGCTGCTCAAGTTTGGCTTCAAGGTGATCCTGATAGTCCTGCAGTTTCTGATTCACACTCATACTGCTGCTTTCTGCCTTCTGCTTTGAGGACAGCAGGTGTCCTGCACTGTCCACAATGGTAACTGCATCAACATCCAGATTGGGCACACTGGCCGCTACCAGGTTCTGGATTGCCTTGGCAGTCTCGGCGGATAATGTCCGCTGACCGACCAGTTTCAGCATTACCGATGCACTGGCCTTGCGTTCCCGTTTAAGGAAAGCCGAATCTTTCGCCATAACTAAATGCACCCTTGCCGAAACCACATTAGGTAATACCTGAATCGTTCGAGCCAGTTCACCCTGCAACGCACGTTGTAAATTTACCTGGCGAGTAAAGTCAGTGGAGTTAAAAGAAAAATCCTTGTCAAAAATCTCATACCCCACGCCCTGCCCCGGCGTTATGCCCTGGCCAGCCAGTTTGAGACGGAGCGCATAGACCTGATCCGATGGCACCATTACTATATTGGCCCCTTCCAGCCTGTAGGGAATATGCTCCTTCTGAAGGATGCTGACTACCTGTGAAGCCTCAGACTGTGTCATCCCGTTGAACAGAAGTTGGTAGGGTTTCTGCACTGACCAGTAACCAATACCAATCAGGCCAAGCAACACGAACAGTCCGACGACAGCCATCACAGCCCGGGGATTGCGGAACAGTTCAGGCAACGATGGATACCTGGCACCGGCAGCCGATGTACCAGCAATATCATTCCCTGCAACTGTCGCCCCTGCTGCAACAGGGGCGGTCTGCGTATCCTGCGTGGCGGGAACAGAGGAATTTACGGATGCAATCTCATTAGCCATGATAAAGCCTCAACAAGTCTATACCTGCATACGCATAACTTCACGGTATGCATCCACAAGTTTATTTCTGACAGACAGCATCATCTGGAATGACAAATCTGCTTTCTGCAAGGCCAGAATCGTTTCAGACATGCTTTTGTCGGAGGTATCTCCAACAGCCACAGCAGCAGCATTATGCTCTGCAATTTTAGCCTCGGTATTATACTGGTTAACATAATCCACCAGTTTCTCGGCGAACTTTCCTGATGCAGCCGGTTCACTCTTCGTTACGCTTTTCTGCGCCTGAGCCGGGTTTACCTGTGGAAAGCTGATCCCTTGAATAGCCATGATTCTACCTCATCAATTCCAGCGTTTTTTGCAGCATCCTTTTGGATGCTTCCATCGCCGTAGCATTTGCCTCAAACGACCGTACAGCCGAAGTCATATCAACCATTTCCTCAATTGGATTGACATTGGGCATTTTGACCATTCCTGAAGCATCCGCATCCGGATGCCCGGGATTGTAAACTTCCCTGAAAGGCCCGTGATCCTCAACAACCCTCGCAACCTCAACAGATTTCGCCGCATCCCGATGACCCAGAGCGTGCTGCATATGGGCATGAAATGGTTGTTTAACTTCCACCGCTTTGAAAACGACCTGGCGCTTGCGATAAGGCAGCCCGTTTGAACTGTTGGTAGACTCGGCATTGGCAATGTTCTCTGCCACGACATCCATTCTTCGTCTTTGTGCTTCCATACCTGCCGCACTGATTTTCATTGCCGGAAAAATCGATTGTGTCATGATTTATCGTCCTCCTTCCTTAATGGCATTCGCAAGGCTCGATATTTTCCCTTTGAGTATACGCAGGGTGTATTCATGCATAAGCTGATTCTCAGCCAGAGAGACCATCTCCTGTTGAAGATTTACCGTATTGCCATCCATTCTGGGGTTAATTCCCTGTCGGGAAGAATGCGTGCCCAATGGCTGGCCATGGTTAACCGATGCAGCCAGATGACGGGAATGGGTTTTTTCTGTAGTCAACCTGCCCCCTGTTCTCTGCAATTGCAGTATTTCATCGAACGTACGTGTATCGGCCCGATAGTTAGGGGTATCCACATTGGCAATATTCGAGCTGTGAATCTGTTGCATCTTCTCACGTGCAATCGTCACTGCTTCAAAAACCTGAAAATTCTTATCAATCCATGATGACATAACAGCCTCCCGGATTTACTCAAGCAAAAGCCGTGCCGTCTTCAAAAAGTTTCAGCTTGTTTCGTAATGTTCTGATGCTGATCCCCAGCAGGCGTGCCGCCTCGGTCCGATTGCCTTTGACATGCTCCAGCGTTTCCTGAATAAGCGCCCGTTCCATATCACGAATGGTCATCCCGGCATGCACATCAAGCCCCCCCGTATCGCCGGCAGGTTTTGCCACCCTGGGGAATGTCAATTCATTGACGCCTATATTTCTTCCCGGATGCAAAAGCGTCAGTCGATGCATCATATTTTCAAGCTCCCTGACATTGCCCGGCCAGCTGTATGCCATCATCGCCGCCATTGCCGAAGCATCCAGCGAAGGGGTATCCACGCCATATTCATCGGCAAATTTCTCCAGGAAATGCTGCGCCAGAAATTCAATGTCTTTCGGTCGCTGCCGCAAGGGAGGCAGAGACACTGATACAACATTCAGACGAAAATAAAGATCCTCCCGGAATTCCCCCTTCTCAATGCTTTTGACAATATCCCGATTGCTTGTGGCAATAATGCGAACATTGACGGAAACCGGTACTCTCCCCCCGACCCGATCAACCTCTCCTTCTTGCAGAACACGCAGCAGCTTGGCCTGTAAATGAATGGGCATTTCAGTAATTTCATCAAGCAACAGCGTTCCGTTATGTGCCAGCTCGAACTTGCCCGGGCGACTTTCCGAAGCGCCTGTAAATGCCCCTTTTTCATGTCCGAACAGTTCAGACTCCAGCACACCTTCGGGAATGGCCGCACAATTGACACCGAGGAATGTTTCATTGCTTCGATCCGAGCATTGGTGAATGAAGCGCGCAATGCGCTCCTTACCGGTACCCGATTCCCCGGTAACCAGCACAGAGGCTCTGGACGCGGCAATCAATGCAGCCTGATCCAGCAACCGAATCGTTTCGATGTCCCGGGTCAGAAACTCCTGATGACCATGCTGTCGCGACAACGACATTCTGGTTAACGAGCGTGTATGCGAAAACTGCCGAAAATAACTGGGCAATACTTCATCAGGTACAGGGAACAAACGATAGTCAATAATTCCCAGCTTCATCATTTCGGCGGCCCGCTCCGAGTCACCCTGACTGGACAGTACGACAATCTGCTGTCGCGGATTGTTCTCAAAAATTTTCTTCAATTGCCCGATTGCCATGGGAGAATCCCAAAGGAAAATCAAGCCGTCTTCCCCGAAATCCATCCCTTCCACAAACCGCTCAATAACTTCTACCGGGATAGCGTCATATTTATTTTGTAAAAGTGCCAGAAACTCATCAGCGTGCTGTCGTGGAAAACCGACAAACCAACAACATGCAGGCGTCATGGGCGATACTCCTTTAAACGTTTGGCCACATGCTCTGCCAGTTCCAGCCTGGCCAGTAATGCATAACGGGATGATGATTTCTTCTCGACCAGCGACCTCAGCTTCGCTTCTGCGCTGCGCACCTCCCCCGCATACATCTGGGCCACTGCAGAATGGTATATCCAGGCATCATCTCTCGACACCTCGGGAATAGCCTCATAAAGACGGACAGCATTTACATACTCTCCCCCTTTCAGCCAGACCGTTGCCTGTTCATACAATGCGTGATTCCGCACTTCATCTGTTTTCGCCAGTTTCAGAACCCTGGACCAGGCCTCGGCCGCCCGATTCCATTGTTCAAGATCTGCCGACAACTCGGCCTGCGTCATCCAGTATTCAAGACGTGTTTCCTCATCAAGGGACAACACCTTAACCTGTTTGAGCACCTGAAATGCCTGTGCGGCATCTCCGCGCCCGACATACATCCGGGCTGCCGTGATCAATAATTCCGGGCGATAAATCGTACTTTCGTGCTGGGCAAGCCAGGACATGATTTTATTGACCCCATCGGCATCATTCCGTTTGAGCCAGATTCTGGCCCGCTCCAGAAAGTTCCGGTCAGCCCAAAGGCTGCCCGAACTTTTCTGCTCAACGCTCTTAAGAAGATCTTCTGCCTGCCCTAAAAGGCCCATATCCGCATAGGCCAATGCCACGCCTGTTGCCACCTGCAACTCCCGACTGCTGCCAGTGCGAAACAGACCGAATTTTTTCCATATGGTAATTGCCTGAACATTGCTGCCGTTGCCAATATAATATTCAAGCGATGAAAGAAAGGCATCCCGCCCTTTCGTTCGGCCTATATCCCTGAATGGCGCAACATCGGATTCAGCAACCAGCGCGAAATGCATCAGTGCCGGCAGCATGTAACGCTTATCCTTTTGGGCCAGGCGCGCATACAAAATAGCCTGATCCAAAGCAGCCTCAATTTCGATATCCGTTAACTGATTGTCTTTCTCCACCCTGTATATGGAACGAAGCACCGGTATCAGGCGGCTTTCCTCATTCACATCTGCATACTCCACCATCAGACCACGCAGAAAAGCCTTCTTGCCGAGCGGCATATCCGGATGCCGCTCGGCAAGCACGGCATAGACAAACTGTGCCTTTTTATTCATCCCCAGACGATGCAAGACATCCCCGTATATCAGGTTGACATAGGGAACCTCGTCCTCTTCGACATATAAAGAAAGAAAATCTTCAACTTTCTGCAGTACATCTTTCGCATGTCCATTGCGGGCCCAGATGCGAATCACTGCATAAAAAAGAAAAGGGTCTTTCTCAACAATTTGCTTGCCATCAGCCCATGCCTTCTGCGCATATTCGAATGCCTTTCCCGGGTTCCTGCGCGCGTTCACAAGAGCCTCAAAGACTTCAATTTGCACTTTCTGGTCTGGAGTCTTGCCTCCCAGAAGAACTGCCTTTAATACATATCGCTCTGCGGCCTCCGGCTCATCCCTCTCCAGATATATCCTTGCAATCAGCAGAATTGCATCCCGTGCGTAAGGGCCGGATGGATAACGCCTGAGCAATTCGGCTGCGGTTTCGATAGCTCTTTTTTGTTTTTCGGCTTTCCATTCGATCCAGGCCATCTTCCATAGCCAGGCCTCCCTGTCGATGCGCTCGGGGAATTCCCGTAAAATAGCGGCAAACGCCTCCTCAACAGGCTGTATATCATCAAATTCATGCAGTGAAGCCCGCAAATATTCTGTTTCGAAAATGAAAAACAGGAGATCATAGCGCTGTTCATCATCCGGCGTTTTCTTCAACA
>JALSZZ010000217.1 GCA_027075825.1 Mariprofundaceae bacterium
GATCGCAAACAAGAAAAACATCATCGCTTTTCAGGCAGTTCAAAGAGCGTACAGACAAGTCAAGATGATCAATCGGCTGACTGAGAATATCATCAATGGCAACTTCCTCTTCCTCTTCGTCAACCGCACTTTCACCAACTTCAAGTTCAGCAAACACTGTCAGCTGATCCTGAATGATACGCGCCGCATCACTCACAGCGATTTCCGGGGCAATTGCACCATTGGTCTCAACCTCAAGAATCAGCTTGTCATAGTTCGTTTTCTGGCCAACGCGGGCACTCTCAACGCGAACAGACACGCGACGAACAGGCGAGTATGAAGCATCCAGCAACAGAAACCCCAAAGGACGTTCCTCATCATCACGTTCAGCAACCGGATCATAGCCTGTGCCATTCTCAACAATCGCCTCGAAACTAAAGACAGCATCCTGATTCAGATGCGCAATCACCAGTTCCGGATTCAGAATGCTGATATCTGCAGGACACTGAATATCAGCAGCAGTGACAACAGAAGGTCCCTCAGCCTGAAGTGAAATCACGCCTTTACCATCTTCGTTGTCGAGCAGAATATCAAGCTCTTTAAGCGTGAGCATGATGTCCATGACATCCTCACGCACGCCCTTGATGGTGTCAAACTCATGTTGCACATCCGCAAACTTCACCGATGTCACCGCACCGCCGACAATGGAAGACAGCAGCATACGCCGTATTGCATTGCCAAGCGAAGTGCCATAACCGCGCTCCAGTGGCTCAAACGTGATCTTGGCATTACGACCTGGAACAATCTCTTCTATCTGAATAGAACGAGGCTTGATTAAATCCATTCCTTACCTCAAATAAAGCGATGACAGCAGGATGCGTCAAACACCCTGCATTCTGCCGACAGCAGCAAAAGAAAAGTTAAGCCGGGGATGTTCATCACCCGGCCCGGATATCGAAGCGTTATTTCGAATACAGCTCGACAATCAGCTGTTCGCGTATAGACGAATCCAGCTGATCACGGGCAGGAAGCTCACGAAAAACGCCTTTGAGCGCGTTCAGATCCATATCAATCCAGTCAGAACCACCGCGCTGACCAGCAGCCTCAGCAGAAGCCCTGATGCGAAGATGCTCTTTCGCGGATGCAACCACCTCAATCTCATCACCAGGACGCACCCTGATCGATGGGATATTGGCAACGCGTCCGTTCACCATAATATGCTTGTGACGAACAATCTGACGAGCTTCTGTGCGGGAAGATGCAATACCCATGCGGTACACCACATTATCAAGGCGCGACTCAAGCAATTGCAACAGATTAAGGCCCGTCACGCCTGAAATTCGGTCAGCTACCTGGAAATAACGCAAAAACTGTTTTTCCTGAAGACCGTAAATACGCTTGACCTTCTGCTTTTCACGAAGCTGGATACCATAGTCAGAAACCTTCTGACGACGACCCTGACCATGCATACCTGGCGCAAATGGACGGCGCTCAATAGGGCACTTGTTCGAATAGCATTTGCTACCCTTAAGATAAAGACGCTCACCTTCACGGCGACACAAACGGCATTTCGCCTCTAGATAACGAGCCATATAGCCAAATACTCCTAAACTCGACGCCGTTTGGGCGGACGGCAACCATTATGGGGGATCGGGGTAACATCACGAATCGCAGTCACGTTCAGACCTGTAGCAGCAATCGCACGAAGTGCAGACTCACGACCTGAACCAGGGCCACGAATCAACACCGAAACATTTTTAACACCATGTTCCATGGCCTTTTGCGAAGCTTCTTCAGCCGCTACCTGAGCAGCAAAAGGCGTGCTTTTACGGGAACCACGGAAATTTGAACCACTCGTTGCCCAGCAAATGGCATTACCGGATTCATCGGTAAATGTGATAATAGTGTTATTGAATGAAGCTTTGATATGCGCAACAGCATTGGCAATATTCTTGCGAGCCTTCTTCTTTACTTTCCTGGGTGCAGCCATCTCTTACTCTCTCAAACCCGATTATTTCTTCTTGCCAGCAACAGTACGACGCGGACCCTTGCGTGTGCGGGCATTGGTTTTACTGCGCTGACCACGAACTGGAAGACTGCGACGATGACGCAGGCCACGGTAGCAACCAAGATCAGTAAGGCGCTTGATGTTCAGCGATACTTCACGACGCAGATCACCTTCTACAGTGTAGGATTCAACAGCATCACGAATGCTGGTCACCTGTTCTTCAGACAAATCCTTAACGCGAATATCCGGATCAACCCCGGCAGCATCCAGAATCTTGCGAGAACTGGAAACACCAATTCCATAAATATATGTCAGAGCAATCTCCACGCGTTTCTGCGTGGGAATGTTCACTCCCGAAATACGAGCCAAACCAAGCCTCCTCTTACAGTGCCGCAGCCATCATCAGCCTTGACGCTGCTTGTGGCGTGGGTTTTCGCAAATCACACGGACAATCCCTTTGCGGCGGATAACCCGGCATTTGCTACAAATTTTCTTGACTGATGCCTGAACTTTCATGCTTTCCTCTGTTATTAACCGAGCGGCAACAAACCACAACGGAAAAATTATTTTGCGCGATAGCTAAT
>JALSZZ010000218.1 GCA_027075825.1 Mariprofundaceae bacterium
CGCCTTGGAAGAGAAAAAAATCGGCCAGCCCTTCGGGTTAAGCAGAAAATCGCGCCACTCATCGTTGCAAATGGGCTTATTTGACGCTGCCAAACCACGCCATTCGCACCTTGATTGGCACGATTTTCTGCTTAACAGCGACGTGGAATGAAATGTCAACACAGCCTAAGACCTGCTCACACGAATATCCAGCGTCACGGGCTGATGGCTGTTATCCTGATGTGTGTGCAAGGCTTCAATCATCACCTTGTCCCCTGCCCTGACCTGTTGATCAAACAAGGCCGTGGCCAGCGGGTTGATCATTGCAGAATCAACGATATTGCGAATACCACGGCCACCGAATTCAAGATTGCAGCGTGCCAGTTCGATAAGCGCCTGACGCACGGATTTACGCAATTGCAGGCTGATCCCCTGCTGTTCGGCCAGTGAATGCAACAACTGCCGCAACAGATGATCCACAATCTGTTCGTCCACCGGCGGACGAATAAAATCAAAGACAACAAAATTTTCACCAAACCGGTTGAGGATTTCCGGTCTGCCCAGCACCTGATTAAAATGATCCCGAATGGCTTGCAGCATAACAGACTGCACTTCACGATAATCCTGCTCTGCACTCACCAGTTGCCGACGACGGCCATGCTCATCGGGATCACCGTAGATACCAAGGTTACTGGTAAAAATAATGATGCATTCAGAGAAATACACGGTTTCACCCTTGCCGTCGGTGAGTCGGCCATCATCGAGAATTTGCAGGAATTTATCAAAAATCGCCGGATGTGCTTTTTCAATTTCATCAAACAACAGTACGGAAAACGGTTGCTGCTTGATGGCATTGGTCAGTTCGCCGCCTTCCTCAAAGCCGACGTAGCCAGGCGGTGCGCCGAGCAGCTTCTGATCTGCGTGTTGCGCCGCATATTCACTCATATCAAAGCGAATCAGCCGGTCTTCCTGACCAAACAACAACTCGGCCAGCCCCTTGGCCATTTCCGTTTTGCCCACACCGGTGGGACCCGCGAAAAACAGCACACCACGAGGTCGCTGGCTGTGACTGCCTGCAGCCAGCCCGAGACGGGCGCGTTTGATGATTTCCAGGGTGCGCAATACGGCGACTTCCTGACCTTTGATCCGACGACGCAGCAGCGTGCCAGCCTGTTGCAGACGCTGATGGTCGATCTTGTCCCACTCGCTTTCGACGATGCCATATTTGAAGCGTTCGCACAGCGAACGGATATGCTCAAGATCAATACTTTCACGTTGGGAAAGGCCGATCAGACTAAGCATTTCGTAATAAGAAAAGCCATCGGTAAGATCGCTGAATAAATTAAGCTGATCATTGGATGGCGGCGTAATGCCCCCCTTATGATAAAACGTCGCATAATTACTGCCCAGAAAACGCCGACGGTCTGCCGAACCGGGCGGCTCCAGATAAATGGAGCGTGAACGCGGATTATTCAGATAAAGAAACGCCGGTAAATCATTGATTTTCTCACAAATCAGGATGATGACGTTATTCCATCGCTGTGCATCGCGCAGCACCTCTTTGGCCTCCAGTGAGGCCTTGAGAATGCGCACAAACAAATCATGCTCCTGCTGACTGAGACGATCCGGCGCAATACTCATATGCGAGGCAAAATGATAGACGAAAGCACAGGGTGTCTGACGATTTTGCACTGCCCTGGCAATCTGGCGAGTAACAGGCATGGGATTGGCCAGTGCCGACCCCTGCTGCGTGGCCGGACGTTCATCCACCAGTCGGGCAAATCGCTGTTGCATATCGTCATTAGCAAAATTCAGGCCATCCACGGGATCAAACTGCCCGACCACATCATAGCCCATGCCACCAAGCAGGCGACGAAAAAAATTAGACAGCTGATCTTCCACCCAGTAGCGATGACCACTGCTGTTTTCCACCTGACAAGAGACCAGGTCAAACACATTGCCATGCACCAGCAACAGGCTTTTTAAGTGAATAAAACGATTGAATTCGCGAATCCAGCGCGGCGTATCGTTATCCACCAGAATCATGACAAACGCCTTGCCTGCGGTGCATCACCACGCGCTTCAGCCGCCTCGCGTTCCCAGCTTGCCGCATCATCGACGACAACCACGGGAACCGAATCCTGTGGTAACTCGCGTTCAAACTGCAAACTATACTGAAAGCCATCAGCCACCAGTTGGCGGATCAGCTGCCTGAGATCGCCACACCAGCGACTTTCCTGTTGCCTGAGAAAGCGGCTTTCCTGTTGATTCAGCTCTTCGCCGTCGGCCAGTTCACCGGCACGCTCGTGTTGCAGCTGAAAACCAATGCGAAAATCATGCTGCACGGCAAGCGATACCCGTTCGCCACCGGGAATCCGCCATAATTGATGACTATTGCCTTCGTCCGCCAGCCATTGATAGCCCATATCCTCAAGGTGCAGGCGAATCCGTTGCTGCAACACCAGGCGCGTGGCCTGTGCCTGCTGTACAGCATCAATGGCAGCTTTCAGGGCATCCATTTTCGCCGTCAGCGTATCCAGCGTGGCAGGATGATGTTCATCGCCCTGCAACCATTGCTCAACATG
>JALSZZ010000219.1 GCA_027075825.1 Mariprofundaceae bacterium
AGGCTGACCTGTTCTCCTTCACGCAAAGTACACAATGTTTGCAGACTGACGCTGACATCATAGCCTACGCCGTGGGTTTCTACCAATACCTGTCCTGCCGGGTCAATTGCCCGTATATTGCCGCTTAACCATCCAATCATGTTGCCAAGGCTATGCGGCTTTCCGGGAATGGGAAGGGTCTCTTCTCTTGTATTCTACCTGCGGGCCATGGCTCGCAGTGCAGGCCGATGCCGGCAGGAAAACACTGACTGAGGAAGCATGCAAGCGAGAATTCATAATGTTGCAACCGGATGATGAGGGACAGGCCACTATACTGATTATTGATGATGAGCCTACGAATGTGATGGTGCTCAAAAGCGGGCTGGGGCTTCATTACCGGGTGCTGACAGCGCACAGCGGGGATGAAGGCATCAGGATAGCCGAACAGGAAGCGCCTGATCTGATTTTACTCGATGTGGATATGCCGCACATGAATGGTTTTGAGACCTGCACCAGATTGAAATCCAATCCGGTAACCAATTCTGTTCCCGTGATCTTCATCACCGGGCGAGGGCGGACGGAAGATGAGGTAAAAGGGCTGGAGAGCGGCGCTGTGGATTATATCACCCGGCCATTTGAGTGGTCTATTGTCCGCTCGCGGGTCAAAACGCAGGTGCAGCTCAAGCGCAAAACGGATATTCTTGAGTACTACGTCAATATTGATGGCCTGACTTCCATCGCCAACCGCCGTCGCTTTGATCAGTTTCTGCAACATGAATGGAACCGCGCCCTGCGCAATGGCCATCCCCTGTCGCTGGTGATGATGGATGTTGATTTTTTCAAACGCTATAATGATCGCTATGGCCATACAGCGGGGGATGACTGCCTGATCTGCGTCGCCCGGGCCTTGCAGCATGTGATGAAGCGCGCCGTTGATCTTGTGGCTCGTTATGGTGGCGAAGAATTTGCGGCAATTCTTCCGGAAACGCCTGCAGAAGGTGCCTGCAAGGTAGCCGAACGCATTCGTCAGGCGGTGATGGATATCGGTATTCCGCACATGGATAATGAGGCAGCAGCGCAGGTAACGCTCAGTCTCGGCGTGGCCACCATGGTTCCGCAGCGTGAACTGGAGCCCGGCGACCTGATCAGGGCCGCCGATCAGGCCCTCTACGCAGCCAAAAAAGCAGGACGTAACCGGGTCGTCTGCCCGGCTCTCGATGGTGACTGAACACCCTTCCCTGCCATGCTGGCAATGATACGTTTTACAGGCTTATAAAACGATCTCCTTGCTGATAGCTGCTGCCTTGTCTTCACCGCAAAGTCTGGCAACAAGGCGCAAGGCAAAGGCCAGCGCCGTTCCCGGGCCACGACTGGTAATCAGAAAATCATCTTCAACGACTGTCTCATCAACATAGACAGCGGCAGGCGCAAGTTCTTCCACCATGGTCTGCGTTGACGGGTAGGAGGTGACCCGGTGCGATTCGATCACACCGTAGGCCGCCAGCGCCATCGGCGCGGCACAGATGGCTGCAATGGTGCGCCGCTGTTTGCGCAGGCGCAGGGTAATCGTTTTGACGCAGGCGTTGTTGCGCAATAAATCCGCATTGGGCAGACCACCTGGCAGCACAATCATATCCCAGTGGTCGTTCTGCACGTCTTCAATATTAGCATGAGGCATAAAGGTCACGCCAGAGCGCCCCTGCACTGGCTGACCATCCAGACTGGCCATGCAAACGTCAACACCAGCGCGGTTCAACATGTCCACCACGCACATCATTTCCACTTCTTCCACGCCTTCGGCAAATGGAACCAGTACGCGTTTTTTCATTGTTCTCCTCCCTTCACAGAGCCTCCGCCATTTGACGCAATGCCCGCATCGAACGTGCTATGCGCTGCTCCTCTTCTTCGCTCGCATGGCCTTCAAGCATGGCGATAAATTGTTGTTGCACGGTTGTTGTATCCAGCACATCTCTGGGATAAGGCGCTAGACTGCAATCATCAAAGCGCACGTTCACGATGGCTTCCCCCTGCTGCCGGACACACTGCTTCTGGCGGTGCGCATATAACTCCGGTTCACCTTCCGCTCCCATAAAAATCAACGATTGTCGCTGACCAAGATGCGCATTCACTTCTGCCAGTCGCTGCACATAAGGCGGGTGAAACACGCCATTAAGCTGTCCCGTGCATTGCAGCGGATTCAGCAGGCGAGCCACGCTGTTGGCAAAACTGCGCACCCCCAGTCGCTGACGCAGGGCATAGATGCGCATCAGGGATGGACAATACTCAGTCAGATCCAGATACGCCAGGCCGTTATTCTCCACCAGCGCCAGCGCCTGATCAATGTTTGCCGCCCGTTGTACACCCGCCTGCTTCAGGCACTGCCAGGCTGAACAGCGTCCATCAATAGCGGCCACGCCATGCACCAGCAGGCGCAGTCCCTGTTGACGCAAACGCAGCGCCGCCACCAGATGCGCTGGCGCAGCGCGGCGTTTGCCTGCGTAGCAAGGCAGGTCAACCCAACCTTGACGCACTGGTTCGCTGGCAATACCCGCGATCTGACGGGTAGCACGCACAAAACCTGCCA
>JALSZZ010000220.1 GCA_027075825.1 Mariprofundaceae bacterium
GAATGCCGTCTTCGGTGAATGAATCAAGCACCGCAGACTCAGGGCTTCCCAGCACACCGGGCAACAGGCGGATCACGGCGTCAAGCACGCACATGGCAGCCGGTTCGCCACCGGAAAGCACATAATCCCCCAATGATAACTGCTCATCCACATAATCGCAGATACGCTCATCAAAGCCTTCGTAGCGACCGCAAAGCAGTGTAATGCCGCCATCATGAGCAGCATACGACAGCGCTTTTTCCTGATTAAAGGGCAAGCCTGACGGACTTAGCATAATAACGCGGGTAGCAGGACTGCGCCGCCGGGCTTCGGCAATAGCGGCGACCACAGGCTCCGGTTTGAGTACCATGCCGGGACCACCACCATAGGGTGTATCATCCACCTTGCGATGCACATCAGTGGCAAAATCACGAATCTGGATGCATTCAACCTGCACCAGTTGTTGCGTGATGGCCCGTGCCGGAATGCTGCAGGCCAGCGGCGAATCAAAAAATGAGGGAAACAGCGTCAGCAGCTGGGCGTGAAACATGCATCCATTCCTTCCTGCAGGTGTACCCGAATACACCTGTTTTCCTCATCGACGGCGAGAATTACATCTTCAATAAAGGGTAGCATCCATTCTCCCGCCTCATTGCGCACGCAGAGAATATCCTGCGCGCCAAAGGATTGCACGCCGACGACCTTGCCAAGGAGGCCGGACGCTTTACCAGTGGTGCCAGGCACTGATGCAGCAGCATCGCTGATCACCACCATGCCGATGAGATCCCGCCACAGAAATTCATCATCTTCGAGCGCAATATCGTGGCAATCTACCCATAGTTTCTGACGGCAAAGGGCCATGGCTGCTTCAGGCGTATCGATACCTGCCAGCTTAAGCATGATTTTTTTGCCATGCGCCACACAACGCTCCACCTGCCAGGGCGAGGATTGCGCCGCAGTGTCGGCATCATGGCCTGACCATAAACGACAATACCCGGCGACTGCCAAAGCAGGCCGGGTATGGGAATAAATGATCAGATTACCTTTCAGTCCATGGCTGCCAACAATATCAGCAACATGGAGAAGGTCGGTGGCCAGGGGTTTATTGTCCAGCAGATGCCTTGGCGATCAGGGAGTTGACGCGGTCGGAGACTTTTGCGCCTTTGGCTTTCCAGTCATTGACGCGGTCAAGATCAAGCGTAATCACTTCAGGCTGACTGCAAGGGTCAAAATGACCCAGTTTTTCGATGAAATCGCCGTCACGACGATTGCGCTCATCGGTTACGATTACTGAATAAAACGGGCGCTTCTTTCTGCCGCCACGCTGCAAGCGAATCACAGTCGCCATAAATAACACCTCCAGAAAAGAGGCGCGCACTATAGTCATCGCTATGGCACAGAGCAAGCTTTCTTTGTTGCACTGCGCCCCGGCTGTGATCAAACGGGTTTCGCTCCAGCGGATGTTGCCGTCTGCTACCGCATTGTGCTTCGGGTGGCTCAACCGGTCTGTGCCGTGCCATATTTCAGGCACGGCTGGTGCTTATTTGGCGTAATCCTTGCCTTTTTCACGCATGAAATAACCCGCTGTACCCTGTTTTTTATCCTCAAACACCTTGTACCAGACGAGAAATTTTTCAGGATGAACGCCTTTGATGATATGCTGATTTTCGTCCTGACCTGAAATGAAAGATTTGCAACTGCCGGAAATCGTCCAGTTGCCACCGGTATCGACAGTCAGCGCGCAATCCAGACCAAAGTCCCTGAAACCATTGCCGTTATCGCGCAAGGTGTCGTTTTGCAGGTTGAGCACATCACCATTTTGCAAATTCACCGAATGCGTGAAGAGCATCATTTCAGCGCCGATTTTCAACAACGGGCCTTCAATATCATCGCCTTCGACGGTATCAGGAAAGCTCAGATTGGGATTGCTGCCATTATCAAAAAAGGCCGCGAAATGGCCGTGGATGCCCGTGCCAGCCGATGCCGACAACGGCAACAAGATCATACTTAAAAGCGCCAGAGCTACGTATTTGATTCGAGTCATAAAGTTCCCCCTTGCTAATCAAGGGTTCCAAGCGTATGATGCTGTGAGCAAATGTAAAGCGCGACGCTGGCAGGGGCATCAGTGAATCATACTGTTCATTTCAACAATCGGCAGCAGAATGGCCGTGGCCAGCATGCCGACCAGCAAAGCCATGATCAGCATCAACCCCGGCTCAACGATGGTCATCAGGCGATTGATCAGCCGTGATGTCTCGCCTTCGTACTGATCGGCAATGCGCAACAACATGCGGTCGAGTTCGCCGCTTTGTTCGCCAATATCCATCATCTGAATGGCCATATGCGGCAGCAGACCACCATCTTGCAGCGTGTGTGCCAGCGTATCCCCTTCGCGGATGGATTCGCGGGCATGCTCGGCCAGTTCGCGAACGGGAATCAGGCTTAATCCCTGCGCCGCAATACGCATGGCGGCAAGCACCGGCACGCCGCCAGCCAGCAACATGCCGAGCGTGCGGCTGAAACGGGCGGTGTCAATACGGATCAGCAGTGAAGAAAGCAATGGCAGGCGCAGCAGCACGCGATCCCGCCAGGCGCGTATGGCAGGCTTTTTCAGTAACCAGCGGCCAGCCAGTATCAGCAATATGATGCCTGCCAACAGCCATGCGCCATCATGGCGAACAAATGATGACACAGCGATCACCAACTCCGTAATCCACGGCAATTCGCCACCGCTGCGCTGAAAAACTGCGACGATCTGCGGCACGACCCAGGTCAGCAACACTGTCATCACCGCCATGCCGAAGAACAGAATAATCGCCGGATACAGAATGGCCGACATCAGTTCCTGTTGCAGACGACGGCGGTTATCCAGCAATTCCGCCAGCCGCGTGGCGACAATATCCAGTTGCCCGGTTTCTTCGCCTGCTTCCACCATATTGCAGATAATATCATCCATGCCGATCTGACGCAGTGACGAAGCAAGACTATCGCCTTCCAGGATTTGCTGGCGCACATGAAACACGGCGCTGGCAGCTTTGGCGCGGGGCATGCCGGTGGCAATCGAGCCGAGCGATTCAACCAGCGGCATGCCTGCGCCGATCAGCGTTGCCAGCTGCTGTAAAAAAAGGGCAGTTTCATCGCCATTTAATGCACCTTTGCTGCGCCTGCCCGCTGCCTTGCCATGACCCTTTTCCTGAACAGGCTGCAAACGACGGAGAATAATGCCGCGAGCTTTTAACTGCCCTCTGGCTGCCCGTTCGGATTCGGCATCCAGCTCGCCCCGGCAGCGTCGCCCCTGACTGTCAACACCTTCCCAACTGAACTGACTCATGCTTCAATCTCAATGGCTTCTTCACTGGAGACGCGCAGCACTTCTTCAACACTGCTGACACCTGCATACACATGTCGGGCACCATCCTGGCGCAAGCTGCGCATGCCTTGTTTGCGGGCAATATGGCGCAGTTCTGTCCACCCCTTGCTGGCATGAATGGCATTGCGCAATTCTTCGTTAATATTGAAAATTTCGTAGATGGCGATCCGTCCGATAAAGCCGGTGTGCATACATTGTGAGCAACCCACCGGTTCATAAATCGTGGTGTTTTCAGGCAACTCGTGGTCAGCTACTTCCAACAGGCGGGCATCTTCCGTTGTGGCCATGCGTGGCTGTTTGCAATGCGGGCAGAGGCGGCGAATCAGGCGCTGGGCCTGCACCATGATCAGCGATGAAGCCAGCAGATAAGGCTCAACGCCCATATCCTGCAAGCGAACAGCAGCAGAGAGCGCATCATTGGTATGCAGTGTAGCGAACACAAGATGGCCGGTCAGCGATGCCTGAATGGCAATTTCTGCTGTTTCCAGATCGCGGATTTCACCGATCATGACGATATCCGGGTCCTGACGCAGAATGGAGCGCAGGCCGGCGGCAAAACTCAGGCCGATTTTCGGCTGTACCTGCATTTGCGCCACACCACCGAGTTGATACTCAATCGGATCCTCAATGGTCATAACGTTGCGGTTATCGCGATCCACTTCCATCAGTGCGGCATACAGCGTAGTACTTTTGCCCGAGCCTGTCGGCCCGGTGACCAGGGCAATGCCATGCGGTGCGGCAATCACTCGCTGCATCTGGGCAAACTGGGATTCGCTCATGCCCAGCTCCTGGAGCGTCAGAATGCGTGAGGAACGATCCAGCAGACGCATGACCACGCGCTCGCCAAACGCTGTTGGCAGGATGGAAACGCGCACATCGACTTCCCTGCCGGCAATTTTGACGCGATAACGGCCATCCTGCGGATGGCGTTTTTCGGCAATATCCAGATTGGCCATAACCTTGATGCGACTGATCATCGCCGCCTGAACGCTTTTCGGGGGACGCACAATGGTATGCAAGACGCCATCAATACGAAAGCGCACCAGCACCTCGGACTCAAACGGCTCAATATGAATATCGCTGGCGCGATCTTTCATGGCTTGCGAGATCAGCGTGTTGACCAGGCGAATGACTGGCGCATCGTCTTCGGATTCAAGCAGATCACCGACCTCTTCAATCTTGCGGCTTAATTCATCTTCTTCAGAAAGATCTTCCAGCATTTGCTCCGCTGAAGCTGACGACATGTCAAACACCTGATTAAGCAGCATCAGAATATCTTCTCGCGGTGCGCGCACCGGTACTGTTTCGCAGCCCAGCAGGCGCCGGTAGTCATCCAGCAGTTCCCAGGGCAAGGGGCCATCCGAGGGCACGGCAACAGGCGCTCTGCTGGCATCGTCAGCCTGTTGCAAAGGGATCACCGGACCCTGGCGCAGCACGGGCAGCGCAAGCAGTAAGGTGCGTTCATGATCCACCATATCAGGCGTCAGGCGTGTTGCATTGCGCATGCTTATTTGCTGCCTCCCTGGGAAACAGGTTGTGGTTTCAGCTTCTCCGGCAGGTGAAGTTGCTTTTGCGGGAAAATAATCGTGCCGCCTGTGGTCGGTTGTTCATACAACCGTTTGATGTCCTGATACTTCTCATTCGTCAGTTCTTCGATCTGATCGGAGGATTTAATGATGTGCGGGCGCAAAAAGACCATTAAATTGGTTTTACGGTGGGTATTGTCGGTAAACTTGAATGGCTCGCCAAGCACAGGTATGGCACCAAGGCAGGGCACCCGCTGCACGGCAACAGTGTTGTCATCGCGCATCAGGCCTCCGAGCACAATGATTTGCCCGTCATTGGCCAGTACAACGGTTTTGATGGAACGCTTGTTGGTGATCAGATCCGAGCCTTGCACGCCGGCATTGACATCAATGCTCGACATTTCCTGATACAGTTTCAGGCGCACGGTGTTGCCTTCGGTGATCTGCGGCTTGACGCGCAGGGTCAGGCCGATGTCTTTGCGCTGAATGGTCTGAAAAGGATTGGCGACGCCACCTTGCGTGGTGCTTTGCCCGGTTAAAAAAGGAACATTTTGGCCGACGATGATTTCAGCTTCTTCATTATCCACCGTCAGCAGATTAGGGGTGGAAAGCACATTGGTATCGGCCTTGCTTTCCATAGCGCGTGCCAGCGCGCCCAGGTTGAGGAACTGCGTACCCCCGAAGGTGACCGTGCCACGCACCAGGCCAACGACCAGCCCGTTACCGGGGTTGAAAGGATTGGCCGCCACGGTATTGATATTGGTTTTACCATTACCGGTAAAGCTGGTGCCACCAATAACGGTGCTGCCCGGCTGGTTGAAATTGCCTGTGCCGCGCCATTCAATGCCGAACTGTTCCCCGGCATTGGCGGAAACCTCGACGATCAGTGCTTCCACCAGCACCTGCCGCCGCTGCACGTCCATTTTGTCGATAAGACCGTTAAGCGCCCCCATATCGGATGGATCAGCCGTGATCAGCAAGGCATTGGTCGCCGGTTCTGCCACCACTTTCACATCACCGCTGAACAAGGCCCGACCAGGGGCTTTGCCTGGCGCAGCGGCTGCTTTCTGGCCGCCAACCAGTTCGGTGATCACCTTGGCCACATCGGCGGCTGTTGCATGCTTGAGATAGCGCACTTGCAGGCGACCGCTGTCGGCCTCTGGCGCGATATCCAGTTTTTCTACCAGCGAAGCGATTTCATTGACGGTTTGTGGCGCTGCCACCACCACCAGAATATTCCCCGGCTGGTGCGCAATCGCCTTGACGTGTTTGCCGCCGCCCGGCGGCACGCCTGGCGCTGCGCCCGCGCCGGAATAAAGGTTGCTGATGGTGGCTGCCAGTTTATCTGCCGAAGCATGTTTGAGGGCAAACATCTGCACGCCGACCGCATCCTTGCGATCAATCAGATCAAGAATCGTCTGGATACGCCGTACATTGCTGGCTGTATCC
The DNA here is from genome assembly GCA_027075825.1 of Mariprofundaceae bacterium. Lineage (GTDB taxonomy): Bacteria > Pseudomonadota > Zetaproteobacteria > Mariprofundales > Mariprofundaceae > AB-137-C09. The sequence continues at coordinate 6,325 of JALSZZ010000220.1, forward strand.
GTCAGCAACAGCATATTGCCGCGTGGATACGCCACCAGATGACTGTTGGGAGAAATCAGCGGACGGATCAGGGCGACCAGTTGCTGACTGTCGGCATAACGCAGGCGAATCACCTGGGTGACCATGGCATCATCGCTTGCCGCCTGACCGCTACGTACGGGCAGGGCTTTTTGCTTGCTTTCCGCGCGGGGGACAATCTTGGTCACCGGCCCGGAAGCCACAGTGGCAAAGCCGTTCATTTCCAGTACGGAAAGAAATACCTGATAGGCCTCATGCTTGTTCATCGGAGTGTTGGACACAAGGTTGATTTTTCCTTTGACCCGCTGATCCACAAGAAAGGTTTTGCCGGAAAACTCGCCGACAAACTCGATAAACGAGGTAATATCCGCGTTTTTGAAATTCAGCGTAATATCTTCTGCCCGGGCGGTGGAGGCACTGAACAATATCAGTAACCACAGCAAACCATGGCGGATGCTATTGGATATGATAATTGATGGTTTGCATTTGTCCTGCACGTTCAACCTCCAGTTGAATATTTGATGCATGTTGTAACGACTGATACAGCTTCATGGCCTGTGCCGCGCTGGTAATGGGTTCCTGATTTACCTTGCGAATAATATCGCCATTGCGCAGGCCGATGGTCTGAAACAGCGAACGCGGCACAATATTGCTGATGACAAAGCCATCGGCCTTGCCCTGCACGAAGTGCGGCACCACTCTTGCCTGCGTCAGTAACTGTGAGAAATTGCGCGTCGCCCGCCTGATGGTATTGCGCGAGATATGGCGCTGAACAGCCCCGGCTGGCGGTGGCGGCATGGCTGAGGGTGGGTTTACTGGCCGGGCGGGCGAGGCCGGCGCGCCGCTGGCGGCGTTGTTTTCCTGACGCAGGGCAATGCGCCGCACACGGCCATGATCGCGCACTTCGATGGCATCCTGAAACACCTGTTCCAGCAATACCCCCGAAGCAATTTCCGTGTGCAGGCGCACAATGCGCTCCTTGTTGTCGTTGGCGGTGCGAAGAATCGCCAGTGAATTGTCGCCAGCCACGGCTGTGCCCAGCAGGCTAATATCGAGCGGTGGCGCGGTAACCACCGGTTTCGTCTCAGGCTGAACCTCGGGAACCTTGGGCTGGCGGACTTTTACCTCGCCAAACAGCGGTGTTTTCGTCAATACATCCACATCCAGTGACGCATGCCTCCGCTGATCGGCAGACGATGGCCGCTGATGTTCCGCAGCAAACTGCGGCGGTTGTTGCGTGATCAGACCAGCAGTTTGCCAGGCCAGACCGACGACCAGTATCAGTTCAAGGCTGCGAATCAGTGCCGGAGACGACACCAGGGACAGCTTCACCATTGCTGCCGGAGGCCCAGGCCATACACCTGCCAGCGGTTTTTGGGCCACAGACTGGTGGTCTGCACATCATTGCCCAATTGACGGAAGCGATAGAATGCGCTCAGGCGAGTGCTCTTGCCGCTAAAAACAGGCAATGGATAATCCGCCTCCACATGCAGTCGCCAGGCCTGTTGCTGGCTGTGAAATACGGTGCCGGGTACTACCGTATTTTGCATCTGATCATGCAGTGGCACGCCTGCTGCCAGTCGCAGGCGAAAAGCTTTCGCCGGAGTTGTGCCATTTAATGACAGATCCAGCCATGTGCTGTCAATGGTTTCCACGGCGCTGCCGACGGCAGTTGACAACGCGCCGTTAACATAAAAACGACTGCGCGTTTGCCGATCCTGTTGCATGGCGGCAGACAGCCCGACATACAATAACGGCGAGAGCGTGCTTAACTGCAATCTGGCTTCGACAAACCACTGGTGCTGCGTCACCGTTAGCTGATTTTGCTGGATATTACCGCCCGTATGCCACAACTCCTGATGATGACCGACCGATGCCAGCCATTCACCCCCCAGCACAAGCTGCGCGTATTCACCGGCAAGCGGGATATGCACACTGCCTCGCGCCAGCCAGCCACTGCCGCTTACCGATGACGATAGCGGTGTCGCCATGCTAAAACCTGTTGTTGATGACATATGTTCCTGATAGCGCCAGAGCAGGGGGGCGATGTCCATCGCAACACTGGCGGCATGGGCGGATGAGACCATCATCATGGCATACAACAGTGCGCCAGCAAGAATATTGCGCATGGATAACAGATGCTTCATGGGATGATTTCCTCAAGCCAGCGGGCTTGCGGGTGCTGGTGATCATGTTGCAACATCAGGCGAATCGCCTGCCGGGGGAGCAGTGCCTCTGCCCGTTCCGGCCATTCAATAATACTGATCCACGGTGGCGAAAAATAATCCATGACACCAAGCATTAACACTTCCTCCTCATCGCTCAGGCGGTACCAGTCCATGTGCGCAACACAAACTTCCCCGGCCTGATAAACCTCGATCAGCGAGTAACTGGGGCTGGGCAGGGCATGATTCCGCACGCCAAGCGCCCGCATCAGGGCGCGGGCAAACACGCTTTTGCCTGCTCCCAGGTCACCGGAAAGCGTCAGGCAATCACCCGGCTGCAATCGTTTCGCCCAGTGCCTGGCTGCTGCCCTGGTGGCAGCTTCATCAGCAAGATAAAGACGCGACATCAGTTAACAAGGCATAAAAAACAGAGGGCTGACCCGTTCATGATTGACACTACCTCCCGGGCAAGGCTGGTGGCGGATACTCCCATGAGACAGACTTCTTGCAAGCTATCGTGGCAAGCTCGTTACAGGCAGCGTGCATCCGGCACATCTGTATCAACGGCTGGACACTGAATATATGCAATGATGCGAAGCCTGTATTTGACTTCCGGCATGCAATAGCCATGCTTGCTTTCCATGCCACCTGATTCTTCATCAACATCTGCGCACAACACCGGCGCACTGGATCCCGCAACAGAAGGGTATTTGCAACGGCTGCGTATGTTGCGTGGCTGGTCTGCGCATACGTTTGAAGCGTATTGCCGTGATTTATTGCGCGTTCAGCGTTTGCTGGAGCCTGCGCAGGCGACGCTTTATAATGTGTCAACCGCGCAATTGCTGGTAGTGTTCAGGCAGCTGCAGGGGGAATTATCAATCGCCAGTCAGCAGCGCTGCCGCAGCGCCCTGAGCACATGGTTTACGCTGTTGCAGGATGAGGGGTTGCGCGAGGATCATCCATTGCGTCATCTGCCTGCGCTGCGCCATGGCCATCGTTTACCGGCAACACTGGATGAAAACAGCGTTGCGCGCCTGCTCGAAGCCCCCGACTGTAGCAGCCTGACAGGCCTGCGCGACCGCTGTATGCTGGAATTGATGTATGCCACAGGGATGCGTGTTTCCGAGCTTGTAGCGCTGACGCGCTCCCAGCTGGATATGCCTGCACGCATGTTGCGCATCCTCGGCAAGGGCAATAAAGAGCGGCTGGTGCCCTTTGGCGAAGAGGCCGCCTATTGGTTGCAGCAATGGTCGGAGCAGCGATGCGCAACATCTGCGTGGCTCTTCCCCGGTCGGAATAACCGGAAAATGTCTCGTCAGAACATATGGTTACGCATTAAAAAATATGCTGAGGAACAGGGGATTCAACCTTCGCCCTCGCCTCATACCTTGCGTCATGCCTTTGCCACGCACCTGTTAAATCACGGCGCTGAGCTACGGGCGCTACAATTACTGCTCGGCCACAGTAGTATCGGCACAACCGAGATTTACACCCATG
>JALSZZ010000221.1 GCA_027075825.1 Mariprofundaceae bacterium
CCAGCAGCAAGGCGTTCTCCTGACTGATTTCCAGCGATGCCCGTTGTACGCCAATCGAAATCAGGGCAAATACCAGTACATCCGAGGTGCGCTCAAGCATATCATTCAGCGGATCAAGCACTTGCCCCACGGCAATGCTCATGCCTACGCCTGTGGGAGAAATCAGCAGTTCGGATTCCTGCACCACCGACACCGCCGCGTTGGCGCTGCGCACCATAGCGTAGGAAACCACCGCTTTTTGCGAACTCTCAAGAAAATAAACGCTGGCCCGCTCATCCAGATCAGGAAACTGCGCCTGGCTGAACTGCTGGCAGGCCACTGCCAGCAGCAAGAGAACGATGACACGAGGCAGGCACCACCACCATGGTCTGCCATCATCAGGCACAGGACGTTGTGATAAAATACGGGTGACAGACAACCCGTCATCAAAAGGCTGAGCCACAGGCCACCTCAGTAATCCACCAGACGTTCACCATCGTCAGTTGATTCTGCCAGCAATAAATGAAAGCCTCTGTTGCTGGCCAGTCGCACGAACGATTTCAGCCCCGAAAATACATCGAGTCTGCTCATTTTTAACAATGACTTGCCGCCTTTGATGCCTGCCTGCGACTGCCAGTGAATATGCAGAGCCTCATCCACCGGCTGCTGTGTCCGGTAAATCGCCGCCCCCAGATCACCCCGGTCCATATAATACTGTTTAACAGCGGTCACATCCGACACAAAGCGATCAAAAGCCTCGATATCGGCCATGCCATTGCGTACCACATGCAGAACCTTGCCTTTGGCATCAAAGGTAACAATATCAAACAAATGCTGATTGCCATCAGCATCGGCAAGCGCATGATGCAAGCGGATATAACTGATTTCCGGCAGCCAGCTTACCAGATATTTCAGCGCATCTTTATGCCCTTCTGCAAGTAAATGCACATAAAGATCGCATAGCATCCAGCGACAAAACGCAGTGTTATGATCCAGTGCCAGTACATCATGCCCCCGAATCGTGCGATCGCCAAAGGCAAACTCCCCGGCAAGCACGCCGGGTTCTGTCGTCAGCTGACAATGCTCACGCAGTTCCGTTGCCCGAATGCTTCTGAGCTGTCTGGACTTAAGCCTGAGCAATTCAGGCATTTGCTGTCGGACACCGGCAAAGCTGACATGCAGCAGAAGGCTCTTCAGGTAACGGACAAGCCCTGCCTGCAATGGAGTGAAGGAAGTCGCATAAACATCAACCGTAAAAGGCTGACCATTGCAGGCGCGTTCAGGATCGAAAGGTGCATTTTTTTCAAATGGTGTGGTAGAATAATCATTCTTGAGCAGAAAGATGAAGACCCCTGCCTCATAGCCTGCCCAGGCCATATGTTCGTCAAAGCTGAACTTCAGAACACCGGTGAACTTGTCATGTTCCAGCTTGCTGATGAATTCTGCTGCTACAAAGCGATCTGAATGCAGCCGGTCATACAGTGGCTCGGGATCACGAAGAATCGTTGCCAGCAACAGCGCAAAAGGCCGCAGATGAAGGTTAACCGGCGTAAACACGGTCATCTCTTCAACATCTTCAGGCAGTGACTGCAACACGGCATCGCCGTAACGATGCGTATTCAGATCAATACAGGCAATCAAAAAACCGTGCCAGCACATCAGCATATAATTAAGGTCAAGAATGGCCACACCCGTGAATGGTTCTGAATGTTGTGCCGGATCCAGCAGCCAGTCGATCATCTCATCGCGGGAGCGCTGCCTGATATGCCGTGCAGGCCAGCTATTGAGCACCTGCAATGGCCAGTGAGTACGCGAAAAATCAATATCGTTAGCAATAAAGGGCTGATTATTCAGTTCATGAATTAGGAAAGCGTCGGTGCGGCTGTTCATCCCCGGTTCCTGCGCCACCTCACGCAGTGCCATCTCCATTTCCGTCATGGTTTGAAAGCGATGTTCCGGCTGTTTTTCAATCGCCCGCATAACGATCTGGTGCAATTTGAATGGCACTTTGGGAGCCAGTGATTCCAGTGGCAAGGGCGGCAAAGTCATCACCCGTTCACGCAATTGCTCGCCGTTACTCGCCCGGTAGGGAAAACGACCAGAGAGCAGCTGATAAAGTAAAATACCCAGGCCATACACATCCGACAGGCGATTCAGTGGCTCACCCCGCCATTGTTCCGGCGCACGCGATGTTGGCGGCCCGATGGGAACGCCTTCGATGCTGTAGTTAAAACCAAAATTATTGAGCTTGACCACACCATCCTTGCGTAAATACACATGATGCGCATTCACGCTGCCATGATAAATACCGGAATCATGCGCATATTGCAAGGCGCTGGCCAGTTGAATGCCAATACTGAGTACGGCGTTAACGGAAAAAGAAGCACCGGCATCCAGTTTTTGTTGCAGGGTTTTACAGCGCATCAGTTCCATGGCAATGGATACGTCAAAGGCTTCATGGATGATGCCGTAGGTTGCAATGATATTGTCGTGCTGAAGCTTTCGCGCATCATCAATGCGGGCAACGAAGGCTCGCAAATGACGAAAATCCTGATCGCGGGGAAAACTCAGTTGCTTGA
>JALSZZ010000222.1 GCA_027075825.1 Mariprofundaceae bacterium
CCCGACAACGGTATACAGGCCGTTCAGATGGGGCGCGGGCGCAAACATGATGAAGAACTGCGAATTGGCCGAATCCGGGCTTTGCGAGCGGGCCATGCCGACAACCCCGCGCTCAAAGGGCTGGTCGGAAAATTCCGCCTTCAGATCGGGCAGATCCGAACCCCCGAAACCCGCCATGTCCAGCCGAGACCCATGCTTGCCGAATTTCACATCACCTGTCTGCGCCATGAACCCGTCGATGACGCGGTGAAACACCACCCCGTCATAGGCGCCGCTTTCGGCCAGCTTTTCGATGCGCGCCACATGGTTCGGGGCGATGTCGTTGAACAGCTCGATCCGGATGGTGCCGTCGATTGTGCCGGCAACCTGGATCTCCATCACATCGCGCGCAGGCTTGCTGGCCGCAACCGGCACAACCGATGCCGGCGCGACCGAGGACGCCAGCCCCGCCTGCTGGTTGTCCTGCGGTTGTTCAAGCGATCCACTTTCGCTGGGCATGGGGGGCAGATCGCCCATGTCGGGCTGGGTGAGATACATATAGCCCATGACCCCCGCAACCAGCAGGATCAGGACCAGAACAACATAGGCCAGCTTTTTCATTGGGCGTCAGCCGCTACTTTCACCGAAATCATCCGGTCGGGATTCATGGGGGGTTCGCCGCGCTGGATCTTGTCCACATGTTCCATGCCTTCGATCACGCGCCCGTAAACGGTGTATTGACCATTCAGGAAATGCCCGTCGGCGAACATGATGAAAAACTGCGAATTGGCCGAGTTGGGATCCTGCGAGCGCGCCGCGCCAAGGGTGCCGCGGTCAAAGGGCAGGCTGGAAAATTCCGCCGGAACATTGGGCAGATCGGAACCGCCCGTGCCCGCCATGCGCAGGTTGAAATCCTTTTCCATGTTGCCGTTCTTGACGTCGCCGGTCTGGGCCATGAAGCCATCGATCACGCGGTGAAAGGCAACATTGTCATAGGCGCCGGCGCGCGCCAGTTCCTTCATGCGGGCGCAATGCTGAGGGGCCACGTCGGGCAGCAACTCGATGACGACGGGGCCGTCCTTGAGCTCGATGATGATGGTGTTTTCTGGGTCTTTGATGTCGGCCATGTGCCTTTTCTCCTGGAAAGCTTGCGTTGGCCGGGACATTAGGCAATCACGGCCCCGGGGGAAAGAGGCAGATCAGCGCGTGGCGAATTTCTGCTCAAGGGCGACCTGCACCGAGGGCGGCACGAATTTCGAGACATCCCCCCCAAGGCGCGCAATTTCCTTGACCAGACGCGAGGCAATCGCCTGATGACTGGCGTCAGCCATCAGAAAGACGGTCTCGACCTCGTCATTCAGGGCGCGGTTCATGCCGACCATCTGAAATTCGTATTCGAAATCGGAAACGGCCCGCAAACCGCGCACGATCACCGATGCGCCCACCTCTTGCGCGCAGTGGATCAGCAGGTTTTCAAAAGGGTGAACGACAATTTCGGTGCCAGTTTCTTCCGAGATGCGGGAACATTCCACATCAATCATGTGAACGCGGTCATCCAGATCGAACAGCGGCCCCTTGTCGCGGTTTATCGCAACCCCGATCACCAGACGGTCGATCAGCGAACAGGCCCTTCGGATGATATCCATATGGCCCAGGGTGATGGGGTCGAAAGTGCCGGGGTAAAGTCCGATGCGCATGATGGTCGTCCCGAAATCGCCAGAATACCTGCGCAACATTATTGCGCACGGATCAGGGTTTCAACGCGTTTCCGACACCGCGCGAATGTGACGCCGGGTCAGACGGCCCGGCGGGACTTCTTCTTTGCAGAAATACGCATATCTGCGGTCAGCCTCAGAAGCCCTTGATCATTCCTTCAAGCGCCTCTTTTTCCATCTTCATTTCCGAAAGCTTGGCCAGCACCACGTCGCCGATTGAAATCAGCCCGACCAGCTTGCCATCTTCCAGCACCGGCAGGTGGCGCGCGCGCCGGTCGGTCATCTTTTGCAAGACCGTATCTGCGGTTTCGTCCCTGGAGCAGGTCACGATGTCGGTCGTCATCACATCACGCACACAATCGGACATGCAGGCCACCCCCCGCCTGCCCAGCTCGCGCACGATGTCGCGTTCGGAAAACATGCCGGCAACGGTTTCGCCATCATCCGTTACCACCAATGCACCGATACGGCGGGCTGAAAGTTCGCTAGCTGCCTCGGATACGGTCGCAGAAGAGGGTATTGTCGCGATCTCCTGGCTCGGCTTTCCCTTGAGTATCTGTTGAACCAGCATCTCTGCCCCCTGCGCTAAGTTTCATAATTTTATGTCTTGCAGGGTGCATCATGCGCAATATTATGTCAAGTTTTTCAGCGCGTTTCACGCCAGCGCCTCAAGTCTCGCAACCTCGGCCTTCAGCGCCCCGGCCAGCAGATCGGCAAAGCGGTTGAGGCGGGCAACCTTGCGGTCGTCGGCATGGCGGATCAGGTAGAAACTGCGTCGCAGCGACACCTCGTCGGTCAGGATGCGGCGGATATCGGGATAGGCGGGCAGCGCGAAATCATGGGCGATGCA
>JALSZZ010000223.1 GCA_027075825.1 Mariprofundaceae bacterium
CATGACGCATTAAAGCATGCAAAACACGGAAAAATTCAACTGACAGTATCACCATGGGCAGCCGACAGCCGCTTTCTCATCCAAAACCGCGAACATTCGCCCCGTCAATATGCCTGTATTCGCATTCAGGACAATGGTATCGGTATCAGTGAAAAAGATTTACCGCACATCTTTGAGCCTTTTTACACCAGCAAAGATGTGGGTGAGGGCAGTGGTCTTGGGTTGGCAGCCGTTTTTGGTGCCATTGAACGCCTGGGTGGCATGGTAGAGGTAAGCAGCGAGCCGGGCAATACATGTTTTGAGTTGCTCATTCCGCTTGTCAATCCGGTGGACAGGCAACAACAAGAGGTTGAGAAACAGCCAGAGGAAAAGCAACAACAAGAGATGCAGATGCCATCGATCCTGCTGGTTGATGACGAACAGGAAGTACTCAATATCACGGCAAAAATCCTCGAATCACTGGGTTATACAGTGGCCACTGCGCGTGATGGAGAGGAAGCCGTCCGCTATTACGAGGAGCACCATCGTGAGATTGACCTTGTTATCTCTGATATCATCATGCCCCGGCTTGATGGTGTTGATGCTGCGGCCTGCATGCGAAAAATCCGCCCGGAGCTTCCCGTCATTTTTGTCAGTGGCTACGATCAGGAATATTTTGACCGGCAAGTCAGTGAAGATGCGCACACCCGTTTAATCATCAAGCCCTTGCATATCGGCGAGCTTAGCAAAAACATCCGGCAGATGTTGCAAAACTGATGAATGCCGATAGCTGGAGCATGCTGGCCGGAGGGCTTGGCCTGTTTCTGCTGGGCATGAAACTGATGTCGGACGGGCTGCGCACGGCCGCCGGCGATTCTCTTCGTCGTACGTTGCAACAGGCAACCAAAACCACGCTGCGCGGCATCCTTGCCGGTGCCAGCATCACCGCCATGGTACAGTCATCCAGCGCCGTCACTGTTGCCACCATTGGCTTTGTCAATGCCGGCCTGCTTAGTCTGCTGCAGGCGGTGGGTGTGATTTACGGCAGTAATATCGGCACCACCATGACCGGCTGGCTGGTTTCACTGATTGGTCTGCATATCAGCATCAAGGCGCTGGCCATGCCGCTGATTGCTTCAGGCGCTTTAATCAACCTGATAGCGCGCCGTAACAGCTATCGGGCCATTGCTCAGGCACTGGCCGGATTCGGCCTGTTTTTTCTTGGTATTGATATGCTCAAAGTGGCTTTTGAGGGCATGGGCAATCAATTTGACCTGGCCAGCATGGCCAGCGAAGGGCTGATCAGTATTCTGCGCTTTGTTGGCATTGGTGTGTTGCTGACGTTCTTCATGCAATCATCATCGGCGACCATTGCCATTACCCTGACGGCAACGGCTGGTGGCATGATCCCGCTTCCTGCCGCCGCAGCCATGGTCATTGGCGCTAATATCGGCACAACCACCACTGCTTTGCTGGCTGTTATTGGCGCAACCACAGCCGCTCGCCGCGTTGCTTTGGCTCATGTTGCCTTTAATATCGTCACAGGCATTGTTGCTCTTCTGCTGTTGCCCTTGCTACTGTTTGGTTTGCAGGGGGCAGAGCAATGGTTTGGTGTACAGCTTAATGCAGCCATCACACTGGCGGCCTTTCACACCCTGTTCAATATCCTCGGTGTCGTGTTGATGTGGCCTTTGACACCATTGATGGTCACCTGGCTGGAGCGACTGTTTCAATATCGTCAGCAAGGTCGCGAAGATCTGCCGAAATACCTCGACAAAAATATACTGGCAACCCCTTCGCTGGCCATGGATGCCCTGCAACTGGAATTGCAGCGCACCAGGGATATGGCTATGAACAATGCAGCCGCTGCTATCAGCGCCGAGGCAGGCACGGCCAGTAACGGCTTGCACAAACATCAGGCTTTGCGCACGCTGGCCATCCATATTGCCGGGATGATCGCCGACATTCACAGTCAGGAACTGAATGAATCTGTTGCCAGGCGCTTGCCTATGGCGCTGGAAAGCGTTCGCTACCATCAGTTAATCAGTGATCTTGCTGAGGCGCTTATCGACATTAAGCAGCAGCTTCAGTCCATTGATCACGCGGAACTGGCTACAGCAATTAACAACTTTCGTCAGCAATGTGCCGCACTTGTCCGGCAGCAGGGCGATGCTCAGACCCTGCATGCACAGGTGGGACAACTCAAGCGGGACTACCGGCAACTCAAACAGCAATTATTGCACCATGGCATTGACGGCGACATCGGCATCAGGCAGATGGTGTTATGGCTTGATTACCTGCGGATGATGTTTCGCATGATGCAGGAAGTTGACCGGGGCAACCGAAGCATGCAGAACTTCGCAGCCGGATAGCGCGCAACGATGACTGCAATATTGAAGATGAATGAACCTGAGCTATTGCTTATCGCGGCTTATCCTGCGTCACATAGGAGAAGCAGAAGATGATGAACAGCACCAAAGAGCAACGCGTATTGCTGATGATGATCACCGCTATTGTGGCCGGGGGTGTTTGCGGCTACTTCTGGGGTGATGCCATGCAATC
>JALSZZ010000224.1 GCA_027075825.1 Mariprofundaceae bacterium
CAAGGCTCTGGTGACAACAACGTCAAAGGAGGGAAGCACGACAAGGGAAAGTATTGAAATCAGCTATCAACCATCCAGCTTGTACTGCTTTCTTTTGGGATACACCATTATCGAACAGCAAAAAAAGTTATCCTCTGGCGCAATGATTCATATATGAATTTTATTCCGATTGGGATGAAAATTCCTGCAGTGATATACAATATTTTAAGCTGTTGTGTTACAGATTTTATGGTCGGAAAATCGCTTAATTTTGTGGGAGGTAGGTGGTGTGTTATGATGATAAAAAAACTTATGATCTTATAGGATAAAAGGTGGAGTGCAAGGATCGCCATACTATTTTTCCCAATATAGCTCATTATAGAAGTAATACATTTCGATGATGAATTTGGCGGCATTTTCTTGGCAATATACAAGTTGAAATAGATCCCGGCTATGCCGCACATAACGACAAATAAAGGATGGATATATTGTCGTTGGGAAAATTCTATAAAACCGATACGGCTGAGGAAGATAATCAGAGCAATAGATATAATAAAAAAAGGAAAATTCATAGGTATTATTTGCTCGAATTCCCTGAATAAGAACCCAAGATAATAGAATAGTAGAAGGACAAGAGACACATCAATCATTGCCGGAACTTTTTTTCGGATATAATATATGCCTATGATGTAGAGTGTAACGACGATGAGGCATCTTGTAATTTCTTGGTGCCGTAATTTCCCCATTTTTCCCCACAAAAGAAGAGAAAATCTGCTCGCAAGTGAAAAAACAATCGAAATGATGAATAAGGATGAAACAAACCACATTGCCCCTGCAAGTTGGGGGGTGTATGTCAACATGAGAATTTGATAAAAAAGCTTGATGGATTTTGAAAAATTTAAAGCCATTTCTGGCGGATATATATTGCATTTTACAAAAAAATTGTTAAGGATCAAAAATGATGTACAGTAAAAAACAAAAGGAAGGTATAGGCCTGAAATCCTTTTTTTGTAAAACAATAGAAGATTTTTACTGTAATAATCTTTGTAGAAATATCCAGAAATAAAAACAAACATTTGCAGAAAAAATTCGATGGATAAAGTATTTATGTACCGCAGTCCTGTATGCCATGACATGAGATAAATCATACCAAAACATTTCATGTAATTTATATAGGCAATCTCTTTCCTTTTTTTCATTGTTTTTCTGTCTGTTAGACTGTGGAAAGCTATGAATCTGGGAGAAGGCTTGATGCCTATATGCCTATAATAGTCGGGTGGTTGTCTCGTTTTTTTCAGGAGGTGATGACTGGGGCGAATGCCTATATGGAGGTGCCGCGGTAAATTTTTTCCAGCCGTTCAAGGTGACGGGACCAGGTAAAATGCTTTTCCGCATGTTTTTTCCCGGCAAGGGCCAATGCCTGGTTGGTGCCCCTGTCGGTCAGCAGCTTGATGACGCAGCGGGCAAAGGCGTCCGCGTCGTCGGCAATCATTACTGACTTGCCGTGTTCATAACCGAGCCCCTTGTTCCCGATGGTGGTGCTGACGATGGGGCGGCCGGCAATGGCGTATTGATTGAGCTTGCCGCGGATGCCGGCGCCGGTGATCAGCGGGGCGACGCAGACATCGGCTTTCTTGAGATAGGGGACAATGTCATCGACACGTCCGGTGAAGCTGACAGACTGGTCTCCACGGGCGCATTCCTGCAATTGCGAGGTGTCACCGGCACCGACCACCACAAAACGGTAATCCGGCACTTGGGCAAGCACGGATGGGTGGACATTTTGCAGGTACCACAGCACACTGTCGATATTTGGGAAATGCCCAAAATAGCCTAAAAAGACAACGGTGTGCTTCTCAACAGCGACATCGCATTCCTTGACCTTTTCTATGATTTCATGATCCGAAAGGCAGGTGGGGATAATCTCCACCGGGGCGTCGCTCAATTTGTTAAGGAAGGCGGCGTCTTCGTCTGTGACCGCAATCAGGAAGTCTGCGTTGTCCATGGCGAATTTTTCCGCCAGGGTGTATTTCCAGAAATTGGGGATGACGGTCGCCATCTCCGTCAAATCGTTGCGTTCAATCATGTCATGGATCTTGATGACCATGCTTTTACCGACACATTCCATGAAGGTAAATCCGACCCTTTTCCCAAAGGGGCGCAGGAAGGGAATGAGCGGAATTGGATGCGGATATTCAACCTGGACAATATCGTAATAGTTGTCGTCCTTGCCGATTTCCTCAAGCCAATTTTGAAGATCCTTTCGGGTGCGCTTTTCATTGGCGAATTCTTCATTGGTAACGAGTTTGATCTTGCCTAATCGCGGTCGCAGGGCTTCAAGCGATGAACGGTCAAGTTTCTCGACATAGGCGGAATACATATCCACCTCGTGATGTTCGCCAAGGGCATAAAGGATATCGAACAGGCGCAACCCGCCGCCATGGACAACGGCCGGGAACATGCCGCTGACGACGAGAATTTTCAATTTGTCTGATGGTGCGGTTGGGGGACAGGTGGAAATCGCATGGGGCTTCGGGGGCGGGGTGGGCTGGG
>JALSZZ010000225.1 GCA_027075825.1 Mariprofundaceae bacterium
CGTCTTGGTATCCCCGGGCTTCGCAAGCCTGCGCCAGCGTATTTTGCCATTGCCTCATCGCCGGAAGATGAAGGTGGTTATGAATTTGTCGTCAAACAATCCGGTGACATGGCACAATACCTCTGTCAGTTGGAAAGCGGCTCGGAAATTGAAGTTGATGGTCCCATGGGCAAGGGCTTCGATCTTGATGCCATGCGCAATCGCAATGTTCTGCTCGTTGGTGTCGGCACGGGCATTGCACCTTTGCGCAGTCTCTGGCGAAGCATTGTGCGCCAGCGCAATGATTTTGGTAAGGTTTCTGTTCACGCCGGATTTTTAACCAGCCTGCATCGACTGCTGGTGGATGAAACCAACGCCCTGACAAGTCATGGCATCGAGGTTCACACGACGCTGCCACAAGCCGAAGAAGGCTGGAGCGGGCCTATTGGCTATGTGCAGCATTCACTGGAAGAACTTGCCCCCTCCTCCGCCAATACGGTTGCCTGTCTTGCAGGCATGACACCCATGATTGAAGGTTGCAGGGATGTATTGCATCGACTGGGTTTTGATGATTCACAAATTTTGCTGAACTTCTGATCATGGCTGAACTCCCCGCGCTGGCACTGGATATTGGCATGAAGCGCATTGGCGTAGCGGTTTGCGACCGCCTTGGCCTGGCATGCCGGGGGATTCGCTGCCTGCACCGTAATGACCGCGCCTGGCCAAAACAGGTGCAACAACTGGCCAGCGAATATGGCAGCCGCACTCTGGTCATCGGACTGCCACGCAATATGGATGGCAGCGAAGGCAAACAGGCTGATGATTGCCGTCAGGCCGCCAGAGAACTGGCGATACACTGCCCTTTGCCGCAATATTTTCAGGATGAGCGTCTCTCCACATGGACGGCCCGTGAGCGTTTGTTTGGCCAGGGCCTGAATGAAAAAAAAGTGCGTGAGCGTCTCGACCAGACGGCTGCTGCCGTCATTCTTGAAGACTTTATCGCCGGGCTGCAACGGCATGGTCGCTAAGTAGTGGCATGCATATTCAAATCAGGGAACTCCGCCTGCATGATTTTCGCTGTCATCAGCGCGGACGATGGCAGTTTTCTCCCGGACTGACCATCATCCATGGCGACAACGGCTGTGGTAAAACCAGCCTGCTTGAAGCCATTGCGCTGATGGCCCATGGCCGATCCTTCCGGCAGGGCAAAGATCCATCGCTGACGCGCTGGCAATGCGAACATTTCATGATTGAAGGCACCTGGCAACGCTATGGCCCGCTGCGTATTCAGTTGCAGGGACGGCGCAACCAGCTCCAGGCCAGCATGCAGGGGCAGCGGGTGTCGTTACGCCGGGAACTGACCGAACTGCTGCCTGTGGTGGTGGATGCCCCGCAGGGGCGACCACTGGTCACCGGTGTCACCGCCGACCGCCGCCGCTGGCTGGATGCCCTGACCATGATCTGTGAAAACAGCGTGCAATACCACCATCAGGCTTATTTGCGAGCGCTGATGCAACGCTCACGCCTGCTGCGGCGATCGCTGCGTGCCGATGAACTGGATGCCTGGGAAAGGCAACTGGTGCGCCATGGTCAGCGCTGGCTGGAGGCCCGATCGGCACTCTGTCAGGCGATCAATCAGGCGCTGAGCGAGGAAGAAGCGCTTGCCGAAGGCACCCTGCAATTGTCCGTGAACGAAACAGCGCCGACAGATGCCAGCGTGTGGCAGCAACAATTAAACACCGGACGCGAGGACGACCGCCGTCTGGGACGCTGCCGCCTGGGTCCTCATGCTGATCGTTTGGCCATTCTCTGGCGAGGCCATGAAATCCGACGCACCGGCTCACGTGGTCAGCAGCGCCTGGTGGCGCTGGCACTCCGGCTTGCTGAATGTCAGGTGCGCCAGCAGGCACGCGGAACCTGGCCGTTATTACTCCTTGATGATGCGTTGGAGGCACTGGATCCCCGTCGCCAGCTTCAGGTCTTGCAGCGACTGCAATCCTTCCCGGGCCAGCTTTTACTCACGATCCCCGGTGAATTCAGCCTCTCCAGAGAAATTACCGCGCATTGCATGACTGTGACTCATCATGAATAATGCGCGCTTGCATTCAATCATGAACGGAACAGGCTTGTTGGCGGGTAAAAAAAGGAGATGTAAATGCGTGTAGCCATTGTTGGCGGTGGCATCATCGGGTGCCTGACGGCATTGTTTCTGAAACAACGGGGAGCTGATCCGGTTATCCTCGAACGTGGTCGCACAGGCATGGAAGCGTCATGGGCCGGCGCTGGTATTCTTTGTCCGATTCAGCCGTGGCTGTACCCTGATGCATTCACCCACCTGATTCAGGCCAGCCTGGATATGTATCCGGCATTGCAGGATTTTTTACTGGCTGAAAGCGGCATTTCCATGCAATGGCATCGTTCAGGTATGCTGATTCCTTTTTTTGAGGATGACCAGAGCGACCATGAACAGGCGGCTTTTCGCTGGAGCGAACGTTTTGCCTGGCCTGCTGAACGCCTGTCGCCAGCGGCATGTCAACAACATGAGCCATGCC
>JALSZZ010000226.1 GCA_027075825.1 Mariprofundaceae bacterium
CATCCAGCCAGATTCTGATGATCAAGAATCTTGATGATCTGAAAGACCGTCTGGTGAAAGTGGTATTAATGATTCTGGTTGTGGCCTTTTTTAAGAATGTCCTGCATGTAACCTTCGAGGATCCGCTCAACGCCTTGTATATGGGTGGTGGTATTTTGCTGGTTTCCCTGGCGACATATTTTTCGCATAAAGCGGGGCATTAACGCGTGCATTCGCGGCAAGTGATTTTGGCGCGTTTGCTGGATGTTCTGTTATTCCTTTCTACGCTTGCTGCGGTCGCGATATCATTTATGCCCGAGTTGCCCGATTGGGCGCATCTGGCTGTGCTGATGCTGTTTATGGCCTTGTTTGGGGTCCGGTGGTATGTTGACCGGGATCGTACCAGCTATCTGAAAGCCAACTGGCTGGATCTGGCGTTGGTCGTGCTGTTGGCCTCGCCGGCGTTGCGTTTGCTGATGGCTCTGAAAATCATCGGTCTGGTGCCGGCCATGAAGATCGGCACATTGATTCGCATGCACCGTAAACAACTGTTGCGGTTGCTGATTTTGTCCAGCGAAAGTTTTCCGGCAGCCATCAGCCTGGTATTTGTGATTATCTTTGTGTTTGGTGTTAGCGCTTATCTTTTCGAGCATGCCCAAAATGCCGGTTTCACTTCTGTCAGCGATGGCTTGTGGTGGGCCATCGTCACCCTGACAACCGTGGGTTATGGCGATATTGTGCCACAGACGGCAGGGGGGCGGATTGTCGGTGTGCTGACGATGATTTTTGGCATTATGATTTATTCATTGCTGGTGGCGAATTTGACGCGCTATGTTGAACAAAAAAGTCAGCAGCGCGAAGGCGCAGAGTAAAACAACTTACTACCTAGTACTTTCTTGCCTCTCTTTATTATCTACACAATTATCTGATTCACAGGTTGTACTCCGGCTGGTGAAAGAATGACGTGGCTATTGTGCAATACGGATTAACGTCTTACCGGTTATGGGCGATAGATAACCCTATGGTCTGATGAAAACTTAATGCAATAATGATCGGGGTGCGGCATGGATATGGAACTGGCGAAGCAGCTTATTGAGGATTATGGCTATTTTGCCGTCTTTATTTCGACTGTGATTGAAGGGGAGGCTGTGGTGCTGGCTGCCGCAGCGCTAACTGCCAGTGGTTTGCTGGAATCCCACTGGGTTATTGCGATGGCGGCGCTGGGGGCCTTTATTGGTCATGTTCTGTTTTTTGTTATTGGGCGCTGGAAGGGGATTCAGCTGATTGAGGCATTTCCGTTGCTGCGCCGTCATTACCCCAAGGCCAATCTGATTATGGATAAATATGCCAACTGGTCAGTGTTTATCTTTCAGTATCTTTATGGCATGCGTTTGATATCGGCGGTGCTTTTCGGTTGCTCCACGATTTCACCGGGGCGTTTTTTGCTGCTGCAGAGTATCAATTGCATCGTTTGGGCTTTTGTTGCATTTTTTGCCGGACACATGATTGGTATCGTGGCCATGAAGTTGTTTGAGGCAGTCGGGATTTATGGGCTTATGGCTGTTGTGTTTGTGCTGGCGCTGGCAATACTGCTGGTATATCGAAGGTACGGACACCATCATGTTCAGGCTTTTCTTTCCAGCGGAAGGGAGCCTGGCCCTGAGCAGATTGATGCCGTAGAAGGTCGCCATTTTATTCTCGACCAGCTGGGCTATCATATTGAACTGGCCGATCGTACCCGGCAGCCCTTGTCACTGTTGTTGCTGAAGGTGGATCATCATCAGGAGGATATGCTGCAAAAGGTGGCACGGGAGTTGTGTGGGTTTCTTCGTCTTGTTGATATTCCGGCCAGGTTTGCGGAAGGGACGATGGCCGTGCTTGCGCCGGGCACGGATGCACAGGGTGCCAGAGAGGCCATGGTCCGCCTGACATCCCGGCAGAGTCATGTGTTTTCCGGACTGAATGTTGGTATTGCCGAATGGCAGCCCGGTATTTCGTCCGGAAGATTGCTGGATCAGGCTTTCCGGAAACTGGCGGCAGATTGACATATCATTACCTCATCGGCCTTTGGTTCCTGTTTGTTATCTCTGTTATGCCGGTATCTGAATAATTAACGCTAAACTCCGGCGACTTGCTGCCGATAAAGAACCCTGTTGGGACTTGCCGAAGAAAAGGCAGGCATAAAGCGGGAGGTTTTTTGCTATGGCTGAAGGAATGACACAGGGTCAGGCAGCATTGAAGGGAATGGAGAAGTTCGGGATCAACCAGCGACTGTGGGCGATTGTTGTGCTGGTGATTGCCGGTGCACTGGTTGCCGGTCTGTTGCATCAGTATACCATCACTTCGCTGGAGCGTATTGATGGAAATGCAGCCAGGGCAGGGCAGCAAATGGAGCTTCTTGACGAGATTTCGTCTGATATTGCACAGGCCAATGCCATGGTGATGTTATATGGTCATGGTGGCGCTGATGCCGGCGCTGTAGATGTCCGGCTGGAGCAGGCAAGAGAGGTATTGGCGCAGTGGGATGCGACG
>JALSZZ010000227.1 GCA_027075825.1 Mariprofundaceae bacterium
CTTCAATACGCACATGGGCCGTCCCCTGACGATAAAAGCCCAGAAATTTCGCCGCAGCTTCTGATACATCAATCACCCGCATGTCATTAAATGGCCCGCGATCGTTGATACGCAAAACCACCCAACTGCCATTTTCCAGATTCGTGACTTTCACACATGTATTCATGGGCAGGGCAGGGTGGGCGGCGGTCATCTTCGTCATGTCAAAGATCTCTCCGCTTGCCGTGGGCTTGCCATCAAATTTTTCACCATACCACGCCGCTGTTCCCTCTTCGACGAAGCCCTGCGGATCATTGATCGGATAATACCACTGCCCGAACATTTCATAAGGCTGCTGTAGTTTGTTCAGCGTTGCTGCATCATAAGGATAGGCCGGCCCGCATAAACGCTGTCCATGAGCAGCATAAGGCTGGCTGTTGTAGTTGCCCGCAGGTGGATAGGTACTGGCACAGGATGCCAGTACGATGAGCGACAAGGCCAGTAACGTTTGCGTCAGAACATACATCAGTATCCTCCTCGTTGCGCAATGGCAGCAGCCAGTTCGCTGGCGGCCATGGCGTAATGGAAGGCCCTGTTCCAGCGTGTAATCACGTAAAAATTATAGTGTACCAGCGCCAGTTCACGCCCTGCACCGGCTCCGCCTGCGATGATATTCACCCTGTCGTCAGCACGCCAGCCAGCAGGTTTTTCAGGCAATAAGGGGGCCACAGCGGAAAACGTGCGCCAGTGTTTCAAACGATCCACCCGCATATCGCGCAACGCCCGCTGATCCGGCAGCCATTGCAGGACGGGGCGCGAAGCATCCCAGTGATGGGCGTGAAAATAATTGCCGACACTGCACACAATATCTGCCGGTGTATGCCACACATCACGTCGCCCGTCACCATCAGCGTCCACAGCATACGCCCTGTAGGATGTCGGAATAAACTGGGTGACACCAAAAGCCCCGGCATACGAGCCTTTTAGCTGATGAATATCCAGGTGCTCTTCCTGCGCCAGTTGCAGCAGGGCAACCAGTTCGCCACGAAAAAATTTCGCCCGTTTCGGGTAGTTCACAGCCAGCGTAAACAAGGCATCCAGCACACGATCCCGGCCCATAAACGCGCCAAAACGGGTTTCCATGGCCAGAATAGCGGCGATCATCTCACGCTGAACGCCATAGCGCTGCTCACACTGATCAAATACCTGACGATGTTGCCGAAGGTAATCCCGCGCTGCCTGCAGGCGTTGTTCATTGACAAATAACTGACGATACTGTTGATAAGGCTTGCTTTCATAAGGGCTGGTGATGCGACGAATCACTGACGGCAAGTATGTCGCCTGCATCAGAGCCGAACGCACATAAGCATCAGAAAGCCCGCTTTCCTTCACCACGGTGGTAATCAGCGCCTGCCTGTCTGCCTGTGTCACGGCAGCCAGCGCTGCCTGAGGAAGCAGCACAGTCATCAGTACCAGCAACAATCGGGGGAGAACGGTAATCATGCTGTGAAGCCTAGAAAGCTATACAGGAATGGCAATGGCAGAAGCAACAGGTGCAGTCTTGTGCTTAACGATAGCCCCGGGGGTATTTGTAACCAAAGCCCCAGCGCCATGGCGTTGGCAGCCACGGTGTGCCGCCGATGCGTACCCCGGCATACATGACCATGGCAATCCATGGATGCCCTTTGGCGGCCACACAGCGCATCAGTTCGATATCGGCCTGTCGCCGTTGCTGGCGCGTTCCCCCTCGCCAGTATGCGCGATCATGCTCCACGCAACAGCCGCCCCAGTCACCACCAGGAAACAAGGTGCACTGATCGGTGACAAATGGCTTGATCGGCTCATCTCTTGCCGTTTGATCTGTTGGCTGCTTCACAGGACACGCAAATCCAGTCCCATGTTTCTGAAGGTCGGTGACAACAAGCTGAGCATTTCACGCTCGTGCTCTTTCACCGCTTCCTGGAAGCGAAACCAGTCGCTGGCTTCACAATGCTCCGCATCCCGCCAGAAATATTCATCATGAAACACGGTGAACTCAGCTCGCAGCCCTTCAAACGAATCTTTCAGGCCGTGCACCCGGGTCTCCACGGCAGCATCAAACCACAGGGATTCGTCAAAATTCTCCCAGTCGGACAAGGTTCTTCGATAGCCTGCCAGACGATTTTCCGCATAACGCGCCATGCCGCCTGTATAGGTTCGCCCCATCAACAGCAGCAGTTCTTCTTCCAGCGCCTGCCACTGAGTGCTGCGATTTTCACGTCCCTGCCCTTGTAAATAACTGCAATAATGCTGAAACAAGCGCTCTGCCGCTGCCAGAAAGCGGGATTTATTGCTGACATCCGCCTCGACCAGCCGTTCATCAATCCAGATATGACTGACCCAATCCGGGTGATGTTCGGCATCCGCATGGCCAACATTGGGTTTGGGATCCATGCCGATATTGTTGAAATGATCGTTCCAGCCAACAAAATTCTGATGCGCCCAGGTATCCACATAGGAATGCGTGGCAATACCGATACGATACAAGCG
>JALSZZ010000228.1 GCA_027075825.1 Mariprofundaceae bacterium
ATGCGATTCTTGCTAGCTATCCGCCTTTGGGCAACAGCATTGGTGACCTTGCAACTTCCAGTGTGGAGCTGCAGGGTAGTGGTACTCTGACTCGTTCAACTGTTTAATAGTTGGTAACTACAGGAGGAAATTACAATGGCTCTTACTCGTGAACAAATCCTTCAGGTTGAAGACCTTGAGCGTGAAGAGGTTGAGGTGCCTGAGTGGGGCGGCTCTGTTATTGTCCGTGCCATGACGGCTGAAGAACGTGATGCCTTCGAACAGTCTATGATTGAGCGTAAAGGCAAGAAAGTCGATGTCAATCTCAAGAATGCTCGTGCTCGTCTAGTTGCACTTACAGTTATTGATGAAGAAGGTAATCGACTCTTCACTGATGCTGATGTTGCTGCATTGGGGCGCAAGTCTTCAGCCCCTATCACTCGCATATCTGACGTTGCTCGTAAACTTTCGGGCTTGGATGAGGAAGATATAGAGGAGATGGTGGGAAACTAAGAGCCAATCCTACTCGCCGTATTATGTTTCGCATAGCACGTGAGATAGGATGTACGGTAAGGGAGTTAGGTAGTAGGATGAGCTCAAGGGAGCTGAGTGAGTGGATTGCAGTATATATCCTCGAAGCTGAAGAAGAGCAACAAAGGGAGTTGGAAGCTAGGGCACAGGCCAAACTGGAGAACAGAAGATGATACTTGAGTCGCTTGTTGTACGCATTGCAGCAGATACTCGCAAGCTGGAGTCGGGAATCAAGAAATCTCTGACGTTAGTACAGCGGTTCTCCAATATGGCCCGTCGTGGCTTTACTGGGATGAAGAATGTTGTCGGTAAGGTCACACGCTCTATATTCTCTCTGAAAGGCGCGTTACTTGGGTTAGGTCTTGGAATGATTGCCAAGTCATTCCTGGACGTGGCGAACACAACGGAACAATTACGAATACGGTTGCAGTACATTATAGGTAGTGTTGAAGAGGGAAATAGACTGTTCAACGAAATGTCTAAGTTTGCTGGCAACGTCGCCTATGAATACAACGACATAATGCAGTCCGCCACCGCTCTAGCTGGGGTAATGAAAGGCGGTGTGGAAGAGGTCAAGCAATGGATGCCGATGATTGCAGACCTCGCCACTGTTTCTGGCCTCTCTATCAACGATACTACTCAACAGATTATCCGCATGTATTCGGCAGGAGCTGCAGCGGCAGACCTGTTCCGTGAACGTGGTGTGTTGGCCATGTTGGGATTCCAGGCGGGTGCCAGTTACTCTGCAGAAGAGACACGTAAGAAGTTACTAGAGTTGTACCCCAAAGCTGAGTGGAAGGATGCAGCGCAGGCCATGGCATCAACATGGAGTGGTACGATGTCAATGATTGCGGATAAGTGGTTCCGATTGCGTGATCAGATCATGCAAGCTGGACTATTTAATACACTGAAGGCTGCAGCACAAGCGTTTGACAAGCGGTTTGACTCCGCTACTAAGAGCGGTCGCGAGCGTATCAAGCTATTTTCGCAGACTATGAGCAATGCTGTTGTCTCAGCAATACGTATGTTTGGCTATTTAATTGATGCTGGACGTATTGTTTTGGTTGTGATTGAAAACATTGGTATGGCATGGATGGGGTGGAAGATTATTTTGAAGGAGATTAAACTGGCTATAGGTAATTTATATAAGAAAGCATTTGAAGGATGGAATTGGCTTATTGATAAGATATCTATGGCATTGCCAGAATTTGAAGCTCTGAAGTTTGATATGAGTGCATTCTCGGATCTGGATGCGTTGGAGAAAGAGATTGCTAATACGAGGAAGGAATATGATCAGATTAATAAGTCTATGCGCGAAACTGCATCGAATATTGGCAAGGGTGTGGAAGAAGCTAATAAGTTTGCTAACGAAGTAGAGAATATCAAGAACAAACTTGATAGAGCTGCTGAGTCTGGTCGCAAACTGGCCAAATCTGTAAGACCTACCACCGAAGAAGAGAAAAGGTGGTATGAGTTTGTCAAAAACGCTGAGGCGTTTGGCAAATCTTTGAAGAATTCGCTTGGTGAGACGCTGAATCCGCTAGATGATTATGCTAAGAAACTAGCATATATTGATTATCTGTTCGAGACGACGAACATGGACATGGACACCTATTTTGAATTGATGGATAAGTACATGTCCAAGTTTAATCAAAGCATAGATGAAGTTAGTAATAATACTAAGAAGCTGGGCAGAGACTGGGAAAACATTCTAAGCAATATCAAGTTGGGCATTGCTGATGCTATTATGAAAGCTCGTACTTGGAAAGAAGTATTGCGTGATGTAGCCAAGCAAATTGTGCGTTTATTGATAACTAAGTATATTAGCGAACCTATTGTGCAAGGGATAAGTAATATATCCGCTAGAGCTAGTGGTGGGCCAGTAGCTTCTGGCACTCCGTATATTGTGGGTGAAAAAGGACCTGAGCTGTTTGTGCCTAACACTTATGGTTCTATTGTTCCTAATAGCTCTTTAGCTTCTGCAAATTC
>JALSZZ010000229.1 GCA_027075825.1 Mariprofundaceae bacterium
GCTTTTGGTAGTGCATATTGGCTTTACCCTTAGCATCCATTGGCTGTTTTTCAGTGATAAACAAGCGAAACAAATTGCTTCATGCTTTGGTACTTTAACCCAGATAATTGAATAACGACAAGCCTTGCAATTTGACAAAGCTTTGCTGAGCAGCCTGAAGGGTGATTTTTTCCAGTTGCAATTTGCTGATGGCTTGCACAATATCGACATCACCAACTTCTGAACGGGTTTTTTCTGTCTGAAAAATAACCGCATCATTTTCTGTTTTTTGTGTATCCAAGGCATTGATTCTGCCACCAACGGCTGCCTGGGTTTCATTGAGTTTTTCAAGCATTTTGTCAATATCGGCAAGGCTTTGCCCCAAACCGGCAGCAACGGTTTCATTATCATCCTTTATATCCAGAACGGATAATAAGCGGTTCATGGTGGTAAAACTGTCTTGAAAGGCAGACTTTGTAATAGTGAATTGATCACCACTGGCAGGAGTCCCCCGAAAGGCAAACTCCAGTCCGTCAAATTGAACCTTGTCACCTTCCACATAATTTATACTGTTACTGACAACCCCGGTTGCGGTATTGGTAATGGTAAAAGTGCTGGCACTGGTAAAATCAATTTGATAATCATCAATTCCAGGACCACCATCACGCAAACTGGCAGTAATCGCACTGGCATTGGCGCTGTTTTCAACTATCTGTCCTTTATCGGCCAGCTTGTCCTTACCATTTTTTCCTGCCTGAATAATCAAACTGCCGCCACTTCCGGCAGCGACTTTGCTACCGGTTTTAATATCCGTTCTGCCGGCTGCATTTTCGTTATTGATTGCTGTTTCCAAAGCATCAATTGCATTGGCTTCATCAACGCCATCGGCAACTACGACTGCTACATTCCCTTCACTTGCAAAGCTTGCATTGGTAACAAACTGATAAGTCAGCTTACCCAGCTTTATGGTATCTCCCTCTCCTGCCGCTGTGCCGGTTTTGATACCACCCGCTGTGCCGGTATTGGCATCGGCAAAAGTCAAGGTAGCCACTTCAATAGCATCCGGATTAATTAAATAGGGATTGGAAATTTCTGCTGATCCGGTATTGGCGGAATTATCAATTGCCCGTACCGCCTTGTCGCTTTCAATGCGGGCAAATACATCAGCACCGGAATCGCTGTCTGCAATCTGGCGAGTGGTGCTGATTTGAACAAATCTTTGTGCGGGATCACCGCGGTAACTTACCTGGGAAAAATTTCCAAACTGGTCGGTTTGAAAGGGCTGAGTATCCCCTTTGAAACCGGCAAACAGGTAGTCACCGCGACCATCTTTTTGATTGGCAAAGCCTAACAACTCATCATAACGCTGTTCAATTTCTTTTTTTATGGAGGTACGATCAGCGTCTGTCAAATTGGCAGAATTTGCCTGCACAGTCAGTTGCCTGACTCTGAGTAACAGGTTTGTCACTCCCCGTAATGCGGTTTCTTCATCGGTTAATCGCTGGTTTACCATGGTAATATTACTTTGGTATTGCTCCAGTTCGGATTGCGCCCGCTCTAGCCCAAGCAAACGAACCGAGTTGGATGGATCATCCGACGGCCGCATGATTTTTTTCCCTGTCGCTATTTGAGTTTGCAGCTCGGACAGGTTTGTATTTTGCTCCTGCATTCGTCTCAAGCCCTGATTGAATACCTGTACCGTGGAAACACGCATAATGTTCTCCTATACCGCATTCATCAATGTTTGAAACAAATCTTTTGCTACATTTACGACTCGTGCCGAGGCCTGGTAAGCCTGCTGGTACTTAAGCAGATTAGCTGCTTCTTCATCAAGATTAACGCCGGATACGGATTCCCGTTGGGCATTAATTGAATCAAGCATGGCACTTTGTACCGATCTGCTGATTTCTGACTGACGGGTTTGTGACCCAACTTCAGAAACCATCGTATTGTAGACATCCTGCAAGGTTGATGTACCCGAATCGAGTACTTTTTTGCTGACTAATTTATTCATTTCCAGCGCATTGCGGTTATCCGTTTTGGCATTGGTGTTGGCACGAATGCGAAACTGGTCTCCTGTTAGCGGGTTGCCACTAATTACCACCCGGGAGCCATTAATATCAATATTTGCTCCGTTGGTATAAGCCTGCGCCCCCAGAATTACAGCACCACTTGTGCTGTCCACAATGTCATAACTGCTTGCCGAAGTAAACTTGATAGTCACATCATCCAATAAATTGGCATCGGTGACATCCAGTATTTCCGGCTGGGATATTTTTGCCTTGCTCTGGTTTTGTAAATTAGCCTGCGCAATCACAGGTACGGCAGCGGCCACCTTGCGTGCTTCGGAAATTGCCATACTGATTTCTGAAGCGGCTCCGTATGAAGGTTTGATTATAAAAGTATCACCGGCATTGGCAGTACCAGATGCCACGGTTACTTCCAAACCATCAAGCGTAAGCGTTGGACCGGCTTGTGCCCCTGTTGTAGAAC
>JALSZZ010000230.1 GCA_027075825.1 Mariprofundaceae bacterium
TGGCGCGTTCAGTTGCTTCGTTGACGGATACGTCGAGAATTTCGGTACGGGTGACATCCACCCCCCAGTCCGAACAGGCGCGCGACAAATGTTTGGCAATTTCCAGGTTCAGATTGGAGCGATGGGATTGTACATCATCAAAATCAATGCTGCCCATGGTAGCGCGCACAGCACCTGTCACCGCTGTCTCCACAGCCTTGGTGACATCCTGAATCCGGTAAACCGTTTTACTGGCATTGGTGACCTTGAAAAAAATCGTCACCGCCAGCGTGATGGGAACGTTATCCCGGGTAATCACCACATGGTCTTTTTCCGGCAGGGAACGCTCAAGAATACTGATGCGATGCGCAATATGCTCCAGGCCGGGAATAATAAAATTCATACCGGCCTTGAGCGTGCGGTTGTATTTGCCAAAACGCTCAACAACAAAGTTTTCGCTTTGCGGCACCATTACCACGCTGCGCCAGACGACAATAACCAGCGCCAGCACCAGCAACGGAATAATAATCAACAGGTTTAGTGCAGTGGACATTCAGCTAACCTCCGTGATCAGTCACCTGTGCAAATACGTTCGACCAGCTCTTTCACCGTCGGGATACGACCGCCTGCATAGAACGGATCCTGGGCAAAACGATAGGCAGCATGACCGGCAAACATCAA
Organism: Mariprofundaceae bacterium; assembly: GCA_027075825.1. GTDB lineage: Bacteria > Pseudomonadota > Zetaproteobacteria > Mariprofundales > Mariprofundaceae > AB-137-C09. The sequence continues at coordinate 661 of JALSZZ010000230.1, forward strand.
ATTATGTTCCGGATCGCCGCCATGCGCAATGTTTTGCAGGGTCTTCTGAATGCAGAAACTGCGCGGGTCGGCCTTTCTTCCCGTGGTGCCGGCCTCGTTCGCCGCCCAGTTGGAAAATTTACACTGCGACAAACAGCCCATGCAGTCCAGCTGATCCTGACGAATTTCTCTGGCCTTCTGCTGACTGACAAAGATGAGCGTAGAGTCCGGTGTTGGCAGGGCTTTGTCAAAGCCGTCGCGCAGCCATTCTTCCGCCCGTCTGGCATCCTGACGGGTGACAAACACTTTTTTGTTACGCACACCAAAGGTAAAGGCTTCGGTGTGATCGCCTGCCGGATGATCGACAAAAGCAATTTCACGATCTGAGCGTTCGTATAATTCATGCAGAAATGAATTATACACCGCCGAAGAATAAAAGCCGGTGGGCGAGAAGCGGTTCAGCTTGATATCACCCTCTTTCAGTTTTAGCAGACGCTCCTTCCATCGTGTGGAAATCGGGCTTTCCTTTGTCAGCAACGGGCGTGTACCATATTGAAACGCAATGGGACCGATTTCCGGATTATCCATCCAGTCTGTCCATTCACGCAAGAACCATACGCCGCCAGCCATAATAATCGGCGTGTTCTGCAAGCCAAACTCATTCATGGTTGCCCGCAATGCAGCAACTCGCCGGTATGGTGCTTCAGGTTGTTCCGGATTTTCAGAATTGGATAGCCCGTTATGCCCGCCCGCCAGCCATGGATCCTCATACACAACACCGCCCAGCCATTCCGGGACCTTACGGTAAGAGCGCAGCCACAAGGCACGAAATGCCCTGGCTGAGGAAATAATGGGGTAGTAATACACGCTGTATTGTGCAGCCAGTGGCGCCAGCCGGAAAGGCATGCCTGCGCCGCAGGTCACGCCATCAATAATATCCGAAGCCTTTTCCAGTACACCGTGGAGAACGCGTTCAGCGCCGCCCATCTCCCACAGCACATTCATGTGCAATCGACCGCGACCAGCCGCAATATCATGTGCCACGCGTGCCTGATGAATGCCGCCCTCAATGGCCTGGGCCACCAGTTCGTCAAAGCGGGCTTTACGGCTTTTGCCATGGTAAACCGTGCGAATAATATGACCATTTTCATCCACACGATCAGCATTGACAGCAGAGAACGTACCAATGCCACCCGCTGCGGCCCAGGCGCCTGAGCTTTCTCCGGTGGACACGGCAACACCCTTGCCTCCTTCAATCAGCGGCAAAACTTCCTTGCCAGAGAGCATCATTGGAGAAATATGAAAAGACATACAAGACCCTTATAGTGGTATTGAAAGCGTTACTTGCAACATGCGCTGTTGGCCGTCAGTCACCCCGCACCGGCATGCTTCAGTCTGAAATCTTTTTCGGGCTGAAAAACTGATCAGTACAGAATGGCAACGCACTCACCGGCTGTTTTGCAAGTCGCTCTCATGACTGGAAATGATCTGATCATGAAAAAACCAGCGTAACTGCCGGTGATTCTGAGGGGGCAGGCTATCGTTGTCCGCGCTTTTGGCCAGCCTAGCGATAAAGGTGTTCAAGCACCCGAAAATAATGTTGAGCGCGTGTTTCCCCCTGAGCAGCCAGCGCATCCGGATTGCTGCCAGCAGCCGTAACAGCCGCACGAACATACTGCTGACGCTGTTCATTGCTCATCTTTGCCCAGTCTGCGGCATCCACAATGCCATCGCCGGTAATATCGTGATGCTTTTCTACATCGAGAATATTATCGCAGGGATTGGCGGCAATCGCCGTCAGCGATGGCAAACAGACGAGCAGCAAAACC
>JALSZZ010000231.1 GCA_027075825.1 Mariprofundaceae bacterium
AGGCGCATGGGTTTACCGTTGACGTAGCCAAGTGCGTATATCGCAATCTGATAGCGTGACGGGCCAATCCATGTGTTACTATAGGCATCACAGGCAATGGCGAACAGGGATGGGTTAAGCAATGAACAACCTGTAGCCGTTGTCCCGGGGTAGGCTGATGTGGTTACACCATTGGGGTAGGTAACAGTCTGCCCGGGCGCAAGCTCAGTGGTTGCATAGGGTGAAATCGGCGTTGGCGCCGCAGCCCAGCCGTAGGCATCCAGCGGCAGAATTTGCGTGTCACGTTCGTTACCGTAAGGATCGCGAATACTCGCCGTCAGCCAGGCTACCGCACCATTTTGCGGAATATCATCACCAACCACTGGCGGGTTCTGGTGAGGGACGGTGGGAAAGTCCGGGGCGACATTGCCATAAACATCAATATCAATCTTGATGTAACGTGGTAGTTTCACACTGATATTGTCAAAGACTGGAGGATTGATTTTGGCATCCGGCCAGACGATCGCCCTGGCGCTTAATGGCGTATTATCGAAATACATGACCTGCCCTGTGGTGCCATCAAAAATAACACTTCCTCCGTTATTGGCGGTATCACTGATTTCCACCGGGCCGGGATTGGAAAGTCCGGCAAGTAATTCCTGATAATCACCGGACGTGTAAGGATTCATTTGCCCTCTGGGTGGCACTTCCGCAAAGGGCGCATTACCTGCGCCGTTACGCAAAAACGTTCCTGAAACACCACCAGCATAACCTGCGTAACTGTCCAGTTCGGCATCAGACTGCAATACCCACAGCATATAGTTGGCTGCTGTTTCAGCGTAATAATAGGCCTGCGTGGTTTGCTGAGCGGCGGCACTCATTTTCTGCGTGGACTGACTGCCAAAATATACCGTCAGCGACAGCATCGTCAGCAAAGCCAGTATCATCAGGGCTGTTGGCAATACAAAGCCACGTTGCGTCTTGTTCAACACATCCTGCATCATCAGTTGCGACTCCATACCTTAAAACTAAGCGATACCGTTCGCTGCGCCTGATTCTGATCCTGATACAGGGAATACAGATCAATATTCAAAAAGGCATTGGCGTAAGGGTTAGTTCCCAGCGCTGTGACAACCATGCCGTTGACCGGATCCAGATCCCGAATGACCTGTTGAGCAGTCCCGTTATTGCATGTGCCATCATTGTTTTCCGGGCGTTTCCACGTCAGTTCATAATAAGCTGGTGTCACACCGGGTTTTTTCCGGTACTCAAAATAGCCTGCAGGGCAGTTGCTCCCTGCTGGTGTATAGGTAATCCGCGTCGGCATGCCCTGTGTAATCGTCGTCAAAGCAGCTTGCGCTGAACGCAGTTCCGTTTGCATGATATGAGATACGGTGTACAAATCCCCCATGCGTTCGGTTCTGTCCGCCAGTGTATTGGAGAGCCGGGAGTTGTTGACAAACACAGATGACAGGCCCGCGAGAATCACCATGCCAATGACCAGGGTGATCATCAGCTCAATCAGCGTAAAGCCAGCCGTTTGTTCGTCGTTCGTCATTGTGGCAACCTCGTCAAATGCGTTAGCATCACCTGCCGGGTTTCACCCTTGTATTGCCAGCTGACTGTTACAGCCCGTGTATAGGGAGCGATGGTAACACCGGTATTCGGGTTCGTGTAGGGTGACATTACCGCCCAGTTCACCGTTCCACCGGCAGTTGCAGGTGGCATGGGAGCCCTGGCCGGGCTGATGCTTGCGGTAATGGAGAATGATGTTGTATTGCTGCCGGTACCAACACAAGTGGTCGGCGTATCCAGCGGCAAGGCAGTCGGCCCCGCCGCGCATTGCACCGACGGCGGGTTCGTCGTATTGCTCTGCTGCCATTCTTCAATAATCTGTTCAGCCATGTGCACAGCCGTCAGACGCGCTTCGGAGGTCACCTCGCTCTGCAGAATGGACGAATAAAACGCCTGCAAAGACAGCACACCAATACTGACGATCACCATGGCAAGCATTGCCTCAATCAGCGTAAAGCCGCGCTCAGAAGAGAAAAGACGATTTGGATACATCAAGGTACTCACTTGCATTGATTATTGATGATTTGATTTTGATTACACATATAGGCCCGACCCACGATATTCACTACCACCCGATTCTTTGACGAGCCGGAAAGCACGTCAACCGACGCATTGACCGACGTGCCACGCGGACTGAATGAGATATTGGGAGGTAACTGCGTGGCGCTGTTTTTTTTGGTCATTTTCAGGCCGTTGGCGTAGCTGTTGAGATCCACCACAAGATTTTTGCACGATGTGCATGTGCAGCCTGGTGTTGTATCCGCATCAACAATGTACAGATTGGTTTGCCCCTGTACACCTGCGCAATTATTGGGGTCGGAAAAAGCAATCCATATTTTTCTGCTTTGTGCCATGGCAGCCACCCGGCTCTCTTTCAAATGAAACATCAGTGAATGCGCAGCATTTTTCACCGCACCATCATGCCACCACTGTTGCAGTGCCGGTATTCCTGCCACGCCCATCAGGGCCAGAATTGCCACCACCATCATCACTTCAACAAGCGTAAAACCGCTTGCCTGTTGCCTGTGACCCCTGCTTGTGTTTAGCCTTGGCTCAATGCGTAAGTTCATCATCATTTCCAAAGTGCTGGCCTTTTTCACCGTACTGGCTGTGATTTGCGGCACAATAGCCTATTTTTATTTCTCCCGCAACCTGCCGACGCTGGTCTCACTGGCGGCCTACCAGCCGCCGCTGACCACCCGCATTTTCAATACCGACGGTGAGTTGCTGGCGGAATACGCCGATCAGCATCGTATCCTGACCCCGATTGATAACATCCCTGTGCGTTTACGCAATGCTTTTCTGGCAGCGGAAGATCAGCAGTTCTACCAGCATCCCGGTATTAATCCGGTTCGCATTATCTCAGCGGCTGTTTCCAATGCCCTTGCCGGTCATACCACGCAGGGGGGCAGTACCATCACCCAACAGGTGGTCAAGAATTTTTTACTTTCCCCCAAACGCACTTACACGCGAAAAATCCGCGAGGCCATTCTGGCCTACCGTATCGAACAAGTGTTTTCCAAAGATGACATCCTTTATCTTTATCTGAATGAAATCTTCCTGGGACGCGGTGCCTATGGTGTCACCTCAGCAGCATGGCGTTATTTTGGCAAAAACCTGGATGAGCTGACACTGGCAGAATGCGCTACGCTGGCTTCCCTGCCCAAGGCACCGTCCAAATATGGCCCGCATATTCATCCGAAAAAATCCAGAGAGCGCCGCAACCTCGTGTTATCACTGATGGAAAGCAGTGGCATGGCAAGCCATGAAGAAGTCGAAAAAGCCAAAACTGAACCAGTGCATGCCATTCGCCACCTGCCCGGCAATAAACTGCATGATTCTTACGGCAATGAGATTTACCGCCAGTTGACCAGTCGTTTTGGCGAGAAAACCATTCGTCGTCAGGGACTGACGGTGATTGTTCCCTATCAGCCAGCCATGCAGGATGCCGCCACCCGTGCCGTGCGGGAAAACCTGCTGGAACTGGAGCAACGGCAGTTCTACCGTACCCCCAGGGTCATTCCTGTTGGTCAGTGGGAGGCAACACTGGCGAAATGGAAAGCGCAACAGCACCCGGATCGTCCGCTACGCAAGGATGAAATCATCCCGGCACTGGTCGAGGTCGTCCTTGATAACGGCGATTTGCAGGTCAACGATGGTCTCAATCGCTGGCAAATCCGCAAACCCAAATGGGCCTGGGCACGCAGCAAAACAAAGGAAGACCGTCAGCATGGCCGTCACTGGCGCGTCGGTGATCAGGTCTGGTTGCAGGGGCTGGGCGATGGCGGGGTACGCCTGACGCAAAAGCCTTCCATTGAATCGGCACTGTACGCTATTGATTTGCAGCGAGGTACGGTTATCGCCCGTGTCGGCGGCTTTGATTTTCACTTCAGCGGCTTTGACCGCGTATCGCATAGCAAACGTCAACCCGGTTCATCGTTCAAACCGCTGCTCTATGCCACGGCCATGGATCATGGCCTGACGCCCGCATCCATTGTGATGGACACACCGATTGTTTTTGATTCCGGCAATACCGACAGTTTCTGGCGACCAGAGAATTATAAAAACAAATTTGCCGGGCCGGTCACTGTCCGTGATGCACTGGAGCATTCGCGTAATCTGGCATCCATCAAGATTTTACAGGATATTGGCGTGCGCACCTTCACCCGCAAGCTGGCGGATTATCCGTTGAACCGGCAATTCCCCAATCAGATGGCGCTGGCACTGGGTGTCACTGAGGTCAGCCTTAAGGCGCTGACCGAATCCTATATTCCGCTGGCTGATCAGGGGCGAAGCTGGGATCCTGTGGTGATTCAGCAAATCCAGGATCGCAGTGGCCGCACCTTGTTTCGCTCAGTGGCCGGCAACCAGTGCCAGACCTGCCACGCTGAGCCCGTGCTGGCTGCCGGCGATCATATGAAGCCCGCGCATCAGGTTATTTCCCCGCAAACAGCGTTTGTCACCGCCAATATGATGCGCGGTGTCATCGAACGTGGCACAGGTCGCAGGGCAAAAGTGCTTGGCCGACCAGCAGCAGGCAAAACGGGAACAACCAACGATCAGGTTGATGCCTGGTTCATAGGCTTTACGCCGCAGGTGTTAACAGGTGTCTGGACAGGACGCGATACACCAGGATCCATGGGGCATCATGAAACAGGCGCACATGCCGCGCTGCCTGCCTGGCTGGCAGCCATGAAGGTGTTCCACGAAAATCGCCCCGTGGAAGATTTTCGCGAACCGGAAGGCATCGAATGGGTGATGATCAACCGAAAAACAGGTCGTTTAACCAGTGCTGCTGACCCACAGGCTTTTCTGGAAGCCTTCAAAGCAGGAACATCGCCGCAACCAGGTGTCCCGCGCATGGATACTCCGCCATATGAAGCATCGCCGACAACCGCGCCAGCAGGCGATACACCACGGCCGGAGACTACACCGGCTGATTTACCACCTGCCACACGCTCATCAGCGCATGACTTCTTCGATGATGAACTATGATGGCTGTTTTCATACGACGTATCAATGAGTGATACAGCGGGACACCGGCAGCGTCTGCGTCAGCGCTTTGCGCGCCATGGTTTGCAAGGCTTTCCAGACTATGAAGTGCTGGAGTTATTGCTGACCTATGTGATTCCCCGCAAAGATGTCAAGCCACAGGCCAAGGCGCTGTTGGAGCGCTTTGGCAATCTGGCTGGCGTATTTGATGCTCCGCTTGAGGAGATCAAAACGATTGAGGGGCTGGGCGATACAGCCGCCATTTTCCTGCGTCTGTTGCGCGACATCAACTGGCGCTATCTGGAATGTGAGCTTCAGGGTACAGAAATTCTGAATAGTCCGGCAAAAGTCCGTGCCAGTCTGCGCATGGCGCTACAGGGCCGCCAGACCGAATGTTTTGGCGCACTGTTTCTGAATCAGCAACATGGCTATATGCGACAGGAAATTCTGTTTGAAGGCACGGTTGATCGCACGGCCGTTTTTCCGCGTGAAGTCGTGCGTCGCGCCCTGACCCTGCAAGCCAGGGCGCTGATTATTTTTCACAATCACCCCGGCGGTGGTGAACAAGCCAGTCAGGCCGATATTGATCTGACCCAGCGTCTGGCCGATGCTTGTCAGGCCGTTGATCTGCGCTTGCTCGATCACTTCCTGCTGGCAGGCAACAAGGTACTCTCCTTCCGCGAACAGGGCTGGTTTTCCTTTCAATAAGACATGACCCGGACACTTATGCAACTACCTGAAGATCTCTTCACCACCATGCACTTGCAGGAATCGCCACCGGCATCCTGCATCATCGTTATTTTCGGCGCTTCCGGCGACCTCACCCGTCGCCTGCTCATACCATCATTGTTCAACCTGTACTGCGATGGCATGCTGCCAGCAGATTTCGCCATCCTTGGCATGGCCATGGACGATTACCATAGCGAAAACTTTCGTCAGAAAATGAGCGCCGATATCCACCAGTTTTCCCGCCGCGATCACGTGGATGCGCAACGCTGGACAAGCTTTTGCGAACGCATTCATTATATGCGCGGGCGTTTTGACGAAGCGCAGGCATTTGCGCAACTCAAAAGCTTTTTGCAGGCATTGAGAGGGCGCTACAGTATTGAAGACAATGTACTGTTTTACATGGCAACACCGCCTTCTGTTTTCAGTATGATCTCCAATGGCCTGCAACAGGCAGGCATGAACCAGGCCTGCGATGGCTGGCGCAGAATTATTGTTGAAAAACCTTTTGGCTCTGATCTGGCCAGTGCCCGCGCCCTGAACCGCAATATTCTTGCTTTCTGGCATGAATCCCAAGTATATCGCATTGACCACTACCTCGGCAAGGAAGCGGTGCAAAATCTGCTCGCCTTTCGTTTTGCCAATGGCATGTTTGAGCCACTGTGGAACCGCACCCATATCGACCATATCCAGATCACAGCCACGGAGCAGGTTGGCGTGGAATGGCGTGGTGGCTATTACGACAAGGCTGGCGTGCTGCGCGATATGATTCAGAATCATTTGTTTCAGATGATGGCTTATTTATGCATGGAGCCGCCTGTTTCCTTTGAAGCGGAAGCCATCCGCAACGAGAAGTTCAAGCTGCTCAGCGCTGTGCGCATCCTGAAAGCTGAAGATGTCGCCGGTCATGCCGTGCGTGGCCAGTACGATGCCGGCATTCTTCCCAATGGCGAAGCCGCCAGGCCCTATCGGCAAGAACCTCTTGTCGCCTCTGATTCCAATACGGAAACCTTTGCCGCCCTGAAACTGTATATTGATAACTGGCGCTGGCGCGGTGTTCCTGTACTGTTACGCTCAGGCAAGGCGCTGCGTACCCGTTCAACGGAAATTGTGGTGCAGTTTCGTCGCGCCCCCGAGTTCACCTTTCGCGGCACGCCAGCCAGCCAGCAACTGGAGGCCAATCAGTTAATTTTTCGCATTCAGCCCAATGCCGGCATTGATTTGCGCATTCTCGCCAAGCGCCCTGGCCCTTCCATGCATATGCGCAAGGTCAACATGCATTTTGATTATGGCGAAGCTTTTGTTACACAACCAGGGACGGGCTACGAAACCATGCTCTATGACTGTATGCATGGCGATGCCTCACTGTTTTCCCGTTCTGATCTGGTGGAAGCAGCCTGGCGTATTGTGCAACCCATACTGGACGAGTGGCAACAACATACGCCGGAGGATTTCCCTAACTATCCCTTTGGTAGCTGGGGACCAAAAGCCGCCTTTGAACTGCCTGGTGGCGATCATCGACACTGGCTGGCACGCACGCCGGAGCACGCCATCGCCCGCATTCCCATGCTGCAACATGCCAACGCCGCCATGCGTCAGGCCTTTGCCATGATGCTCAGACCCGTGGTATATAACACTGGCGATACGATTGTACGCTATGGCAGCGAAGGCAGGGAACTGTTTATTATTGAGCGGGGAACGGTGGATATTTGTGATCGTGAAGGAACACCGGTCAATACCCTGGGGCAGGGGCAGGTATTTGGCGAACTGAGCATGCTGACTACTGAAAAACGCCGCGCCAACGTCATCGCCACCAGCTACTGCAACCTGTATCTGATGGAAAAACGTGATTTTTACAAAGTTTTGATGGATAATCCGCCTTTCGCCGAATACATTCTGAAAATTGCACGCGAACGTTATGATATTATCGTTAATGCCGATGTATGGCGATTAAACAGTGAGTCATCATAAGGAGAACAAACAATGAAACTGGCAATGATTGGCCTGGGTCGCATGGGCGGCAATATGGTAAAGCGACTGGATCAGGGCGGCCATGAAGTCGTCGCCTATGATGTGGATGTCAATGCCGCCACTGCGCTGGCGAAGGAAGGCCAGCAAGTGCAACCTGTCAGCGATCTGGCAGCATTGCTTGCCGCATTACCTGTACCCCGCGTGATCTGGCTGATGGTACCACATCAGTTTGTGGATGACAGTATCAGCGCCCTGCTTGAAGCGGGATTACAGACTGGTGATTTGATCATTGATGGCGGCAACTCCAGTTACCGCAAAGGTCAGCAACGCGCTGCCATGCTGGCAGAACAGGGTATTCTGTTTGCCGATTGCGGCACATCCGGCGGTGTCTGGGGATTGAAAAATGGCTATTCACTGATGATCGGCGGCAGCGATGAGACCATTGCCCTGATTGCACCGGCGCTCACCACGCTGGCTGCCAACAATGGCAAGGCATGGGCGCATGTTGGCCCTGTTGGTGCCGGGCACTTCGTCAAAATGGTGCATAACGGTATTGAATACGGCATGATGCAGGCGTTTGCCGAAGGCTTTGAACTGATGCAGGCCAAAGAGGAGTTCCGGCTGGACGCGCATGCCATCGCCGAAGTCTGGCAGCATGGCTCCGTGGTTTCCTCCTGGCTGCTGGATCTGATTGCTGATGCGCTGGCGCAGGATGTGGAACTCTCGGCATTGTCTGACTGGATGGATGATTCCGGCGAAGGCCGCTGGACGATTCACGAATCCATTGACCTGGCGATTCCCACACCGGTGCTGACGCTGGCCTTGCAAGCCCGCTTCCGCAGTCGTCAGCGGGATACTTATGCCGGAAAAATCGTTAACGCCATGCGTGCCGGTTTCGGCGGCCATGCCATCAAACCGGCGGACGAGTGAATATTCACAACTTCGCCGATGCCGAAGCAGTCGCCACCGCTGTTGCCAATGTGGTAATTCGCACAGTGCAGCAGGCAGTGCGCGCTCGCGGTATTTGCCATCTGGCGCTGGCAGGCGGCACCACGCCGCGCCAGTGCTACAGCCGGCTGCGACAAGCTGATCTGCCATGGCAGGCGCTGCATATCTGGTTTGGAGACGAACGTTGCCTGCCCGTTGGCGATGACCAGCGCAACGATACCATGGCCGACGCAGCCTGGTTGCATCATGTGCCCATTCCGGCAGCCAATATTCACCGCATCGCAGCTGAATCTGGCGCTGAACAGGCAGCTCTTGCCTACAGTAAAGACCTGGCTGGCATCACCATTGACCTGGCCTTGCTCGGCATGGGCGAAGATGGTCACACGGCCAGCCTTTTTCCGAATCATCCTGAAATCCATGCGGCACAGCCTGCTGTTGCGGTTCACCATGCACCCAAGCTGCCTGCTGATCGCGTCTCCATGTCACTGGCGACGCTGAACGCTGCCCGTCAGCGGCTGGTCATGGTCACAGGCCGCAGCAAAAAGACTGTATGGGAAAGCATCGCACAGGGCGACAATGCCCACTTGCCTGTCTGTCAATTGCATCAACCAGCGTGGTATATTGCCATTCCCTGAAGATCAGCAACGCTGATATCACCCTGATTCAGGAGCAGATCTGCGCTTTCACATTGCGGCGCATAACCTTTGATCGTTGTCAGCAGCAACTGACGAATGGCCTGAATATCATGGCTGGTAACGGCTGTTTGCAGTGCCATGATGCGCTGCTCCATCTCCTGCCAGGGCAGAAAATCATCGCAGGCACGCATGATCAGCGGATGCTGTGTACCGGATACAGCATCGCTGATCAGTAATTCCTCATACAGCTTCTCTCCTGGCCGCAG
>JALSZZ010000232.1 GCA_027075825.1 Mariprofundaceae bacterium
TTGGCATCTCCATCTTTCCCTGCCAATGGAAATAGCAACGCATGTAATCCTCATCGGGTATCCAGGCCTCCCGGCAATGCGGGCAAATACGCCGCACCAGACGCTGTGCCATAACGCCAACAATGGAAGGCGCGACAACAAAGGTCTCCACACCCATATCGACAAGACGGGTCAGCGCTGAAACCGCATCGTTGGTGTGCAGTGTGGTCAGCACCATATGCCCTGTCAGGGCTGCCTGGGTGGCGATGCGTGCTGTTTCTACATCGCGGATTTCGCCTACAAGGATCACATCGGGATCCTGACGCAGCACGGCGCGGAGAATTTTACCAAAGGTGCGCCCGACTTTATCGTCCACCTGTACCTGATTGAGCGTCGGGATTTCATATTCCACCGGGTCTTCAATGGTAATGATATTGTGCTCCGGGCGGTTCAGGTAATTCAGCGCTGCATAGAGCGTGGTGGACTTGCCTGATCCGGTCGGCCCGGTGACCAGTAAAATACCGTTGGGCTGAGCCAGCACCTGTCGTACATCCTGCAATACATCCCTGGAAAAATCGAGCTTTTCAATATTCAGGCTGGCAGTCGTTCCCTGACCGCCTAACACACGCATCACTACTTTTTCGCCATACATGGTCGGCAAGGTTGACATGCGCAGATCCATCTTCTGCGTCGGTAAGGTAAAGCTTAAACGACCATCCTGCGGCCGCAGATGCTCGGTAATATCCATAGCTGCCAGCAACTTGTAACGCGCCAGCATGGGATGAAACAACTCCATCGGCAAGCTCAGTTTTTTCACCATTACACCATCAATACGAAACCGGAAAATACATTCATGCTGTTTCGGTTCGATATGAATATCGCTGGTGCGATCCTTAAGCGCCAGCAGCAATAATGATTCGCATAACCTGGCCACAGGTTTGGAGGAAACCAGCGCCTCCATTTTCTGTTTCAATACATCTTCTGGCAAATGCGCCAGGCTTTCCAGATCAATATCGGTGGCCAGTTCATCCAGTTGGGGTGACGACTCATAATGAATCATCATCGCTGTACGGATTTCATCCGGCAGTGTGAACACCGGACTGATCGGCTTGCCGATCAGTGATTCGAGAAAGCGAAGTTTTTTGGTATCATTAGGTTCACTGAGAGCAATGGTGACAACACCATCAAGGATATATACAGGAATCGCCTGATGTGTTTCTACCTGTTCGCGGCTCATCAGCTTCAATGCATCCTGTTTGAAAATCGTCTTGCCAAGGTTCAGATAAGAACGGTGCAGGGCATCGCCGACCACAAGGCCGGCATCATCACGCTCCAGCCATTTACGCTGAATCAACAGCTCTGTCGTGCGTAATAAATCGCCATTGGCATCATCGATGATGCGTTGCATGTGCGCGTCAGGAATATTGCCGCGTTGTGCAAGTTTTTCGAACACATGATGTTTCATTGGTGTTGTCGCCGTTTTTTCAGTAGCCGCCGGATGTCTTCCTGAGAAACCATTTCCTTGCGGATAATCGCCTGATGTTCATCTTCTTCCGCTTCCCTGAGCATCAGCCGAAGGTCAAAACGCAAAAAAGCCGTCGTCTCGGCTTCGACTTGTCGATGACGAAGATCCTCACCGCATTGTCCGCAAAACAGTGCATCATCAGGATTGAAGTGGTGTGCGGAACATTGCCTGCCTGCTAATTGCACACCGCATTGACGACAATAAGGCAAGCCCATGGAATCTTCGTGCTGACAATTCAATGTTGCTTTCCTTTTGCCTTGCGCTCACGCACATAGGCATTCCAGGTTTCACGAATCAGGCTGCGCATTTCCTTCGGCGTAACATCCTTGCGCACATAATTTCGCGCCCCTGCCTCAAGGCACTCCATCACCACATCGGTGGCGGCCAGTGAAGTCAGCATGATTACTGGCGTTTGCGGTGATTCCGCCATCATGATCTTCAGCGCCTCAGTACCTTTTAGCCGGGGCATATTAATATCCATCAGCACCAGATCAGGTTTTAGTTCCCGAAACATGGCTACGCCCTGCTCGCCATCCCTGGCCGTACCGACGACCTCAAGCCTGAGCTGTCTGGCGATCATAGTCACCATTTTTCGAATATGCGGTTCATCATCCACAATCAATACGCGAATAGGCCGGTGAGACATGTTGTATTCTCCATCCTGAGCTGTGCGAAGGATGCTAGGAGTCTGTCGGACTTTGGCAAATCTGCTGCGAAAAACCGGATATTGGTCAAATCTTCGCTCTGTTTTTGTTGAATAGGGTTGCTATTCGTCGCCAACAGGCCGTATATTTGCCTCAATCCCGCTATTTCTCGTGACGATTGCCAACGTTCGACAGACTCCTGGAAAATATTGACATTTCAGTCCACCCCACTGTTCATCTCAGGACAGTTTTCATCATTTTTTGCGACTTGCATTATATCTGCAAAAAAAGAGTGTTCTGCC
>JALSZZ010000233.1 GCA_027075825.1 Mariprofundaceae bacterium
TCTTCCCTGAAGAAATGCATGCGCAGGTTTGCCTGAATCTGGCGATGAATATGAAAGCCATTTTCTCCCAGCGACTGGTCAAAACCGTTGATGGTGGACGCAAGGCTGCCATTGAAATTCTGATCAACACGCCGCGTATTGCAGATTTGATTGAAAAATGGGAGATCGGTGAGATCAAAGAGGCCATGGAACGCAGCGCCAACTACGGTATGCAGACCTTTGACCAGCATCTGTTGCGCCTGTGGCGGGAAGGCTTTATCACAGAAGAAGATGCACTGGTTAATGCCGATGCGATTAACGATTTGCGCCTGAAAATCAAGATGGCCAAGCTGGAAAGCTCCGATGGTGACGGTATGGATCAGTTGGATGCCATGAATGAAAATGAGTTGCGTATCTGATGGCTGCTGATAACTGGCATCTGATCGACGATTTATTACTGGCCTCAACGCGCCATAAAGCATCGGATTTACTGGTGCGAACAGGTGATCGCATTCGCATGCGCATCAATGGTGCCTGGGTCAGTGTATCGCCTGAAAAAATCCCTCCACCAAGCCGTGATATGCTCAAGGAAATGATCTCACATATGCTGGATGCCTCGTTCATCAAGGCCGATGTGGAAAACTGCCGCAACCTGGATTTTCAGTATTCCCTTGAAGATGTAGCCCATTTCCGTATTCATGTTATGCGTACGGGTAATAACTTTGGTATTGTCTCCCGTGTTATTCCAAAAGATATTCCGACCTTTGCGGATTTGAGGTCTCCGCCTGTTATCAACGATATTTGCCAGAACCGCAACGGACTGATACTGATGGCCGGGGCTACAGGCTCGGGGAAATCCACCACCATGGCGGCCATGCTACAACATATTGTGGAAACCAAGCCGGTGCATGTGGTCACCCTCGAAGATCCGATGGAATTCCGTTACGCGACAACCCATAAAGGAACCGTCAGCCAGCGTCAGGTGGGCATTGATGTGGACAGCTATACCCAGGGCCTGATGGATGCCTTGCGTGAAGCGCCCGATATTATCGTCGCCGGTGAAGCGCGAGACAGGGAAGTGATTCAGCTTGCCCTGCAGGCCGCAGAAACGGGGCACCTGGTTATGGCGACGGTACATGCGACAACGGCTGTGGGTACTATGCAGCGCATCATGTCGGCCTTTGGTCTGGATGAGCAGGATGCGATTCGTGAACGCTTGTCAGAAAACCTGCGCGCTGTCGTGGTACAAAAACTTCTCCCGATGAAAGGCGGTAAGGGGCGGATTGCAGCACAGGAAATCATGATTGTTAACTCGGTCATCCGTCATTTTATTCTTGACCCTGACCGTTGGTCTGAAATTCCCAAATCCATGGAGGACGGTCATAATCTTTATGGCAGTCAGACCTTTGACCAACATTTACAACGTCTGGTTGAAAATGGTGAGGTTGAATATGAAGAAGCAAAAGCCGCTGCCGTGTTCAAGGAAGATTTCGCCATGCGCCTGGGATTGGAGGACTGATGCCTGAATCTGTTGCTCTTGTGCTGTTGAGTTTTGGCTGGCTGGCACTGGCGCTGATGTTGCGCCAGCATCATCGCTTGCATGCTGCCATGATGGGTATCCTATGTGCGTTTGATATGCTCTTTCCGCTCTACCTTTATCTGACTCACAACTGGTATGAACGCCTGATTGTGCATAAGGAACTCCTCTCTTTTGCCATCTGGGCGCATCTTATTTTTATTATTTCATTGTATGCGTTATATGTATTACAAATGCTGTCAGGACGTAACATGCTGAACAACAAGGAAGCAGAACAACAAACGCATCAGATGCAGGCGCGTGCCTTTATTGTGGTGCGCGTCTTTGTTTTTGCCAGTGGCCTGTTGTTGCTGGAGCCAGAAGCCACAGCCAACGTATTTGGAGGTTAACAAGTGACGATAACGGGTATCTACGTGTTCCCGCTGGCAGGCCTGGTCAGTCTGCTGGGGAGTTTTATTATCTGGCGCTGTGCTCAGCATAAACCAGCCTTGTCGCCCAATGATGAGTCACTGTTGTTTGGCCTGCTGATTGTATCGGTGTTTCTTACAGCTTCGGGACTCATTGTTCTCAGGCCGGTGAGTGAACATATGATTCATTTTACGTTACCGACATCTGCGGCCATGGCCACGTTTCTGGTACAGGCCATGTATCTGGTGGGGCTTTTCCGCTATGGCATGCGCGGACTGGGTCTGTTTTTGCTGCCTGTCACTGCTGTTCCCTTATTGCTGATCCCCTTTCTTTCGACGATGGATGTTGGCGATGCCATCCCCACCAGTTCGTTGCTGGAGACGGGCCATCTGATGATTTCCATGATTGCCTATGCTGTATTGACCATGGCGGCATTTCATGCCTGGATGCATTTATTACTGGATCATGCACTACGCCGAAAACGCCTGTCACCGATTTTTCAGTTCCTCCCCTCACTGGCAGAAA
>JALSZZ010000234.1 GCA_027075825.1 Mariprofundaceae bacterium
TGTACTGCGGGAACTACCCCGATGTACCACTGACGAACAGCGACGTGCATTGCTCCCTCATCGCTTCGATCCAAGCCGGTTACAGGGAGAGTAGGCTCAGGGGTGGGGTTGGTTTGACGCTTACTTTGAGAAGGTTGGTTTACATCTTCTCAGCACTTACGCGACGTATAAACCTGTTTATGCGACACATAAGAAGGATTAGCGACAAATAAGATAGCCATGTGTCGCATAAATTGTTTTTGCGACATATAATGCGGCCATGCCCAAGAAGATTCCAGAACAAGAACTCGATGCGATTGCCGCGATTGTAACGGCTAACCCGAAAGGGGTACAGGCGGGCGCTATCCGGGCCGGTCTGGATTTCGATATAACCGCAAAAACACTCCAGCGACGTCTGAAGCTGCTGGTGGAACAGGGCAGGATCACGGTCAAAGGGTCCGGGAAAGGAACTGTATACTTTCCAGCGGTAACGCCACAGCCGCATAAAAAAAAGCCAACAGCAGAGACTTACGTTCCCATATCTCCAGAGGCGGAAGCGATTCGGAAGGTCATTCGCAAGCCTGTCCAGATCAGGAAGCCGGTTGGCTACAATCGCGAATTCCTCGATAGCTATCGGCCCAATGAAACCTGTTACCTCTCATCGCAGATTCGGGAGCGCCTTTTCAAAGCAGGATGCGCGCAGAGCGATAGCCGACCGGCAGGTACGTATGCGCGGCAGATATTCAATCGCTTGCTGATTGATCTCTCCTGGAACTCCAGCCGCCTGGAGGGGAATACCTATTCGCTGCTCGAAACGGAGCGGCTGCTGGAGCTTGGCGAATCCGCCGAGGGCAAGGATGCGTTGGAAACGCAGATGATTCTGAATCACAAGGCTGCTATCGAATTGCTGGTGAATGAGGCGGAAGAGATTGGCTTCAACCGCTACACCATCCTGAATCTGCATGCGTTGTTGTCCGAAAACCTGCTGGCCGATCCGCAGGCGTGCGGTCGCTTGCGCAGCATTGCTGTCGGGGTCGATGGCACGGTGTATCACCCTCTGGAAGTGCCGCAGTTGATTGAGGCGTGCTTCACCCAGGTGCTGGAAAAGGCGGCGGCCATTGATGATCCTTTTGAGCAGTCCTTTTTCGCACTTGTGCATTTACCCTGTTTGCAGCCGTTCGAGGATGTGAACAAGCGTGTATCCCGACTGGCGGCGAATATCCCGCTGATTCGTGGTAATTTGTGTCCGTTATCGTTTGTCGATGTGCCCGGGCGGGCATACATTGACGGCATCCTGGGGGTGTACGAACTCAACCGCATTGAGTTGCTGCGTGATGTGTTTGTCTGGGCCTATGAACGCTCGTGCGAGCGTTATTCAGCGGTGCGGCAATCACTCGGTGAGCCGGATCCGTTCAGGCTGCACTATCGCAATCTGCTGGCCGAAACGATTGCCGCAGTTGTCCGGGACGGCAAGGATAAAAAGGCTGCGGTTCAATGGATCAGGGAAATCGCGGACGGCAAGGTGACAGAGGAAAACCGGGCGCGCTTCATTGAAGTGGCTGAAACGGAACTGATGAGTCTGCATGAGGGGAATATCGCCCGCTATCGCTTGCGCCCCGGGGAGTTCCATGCATGGCGGGCAACATGGGGCTGAGGGGAATGAGGCGATGAGCAGACCCGGCGCAATGTTTATGAGGTGACGGAGGAGTTCTACACCCACAACGGTCGCCACGGCACCCGCGAAGATGTTGTCTTCCTGATCAACGGCATCCCGGTGCTGGTCATCGAACAGCAATTCCCGCCAGGAATCTGTCGAACTTTGGCAATCGTCACGAGAAATAGCGGGATTGAGCCAAATATACGACCTGTTTGCGGCGAATAGCAGCGCTATTTAACAAAAACAGAGCGAAGATTTGGCCAATATCCGGTTTTTCACAGTAGATTTGCCAAAGTCCGACAAACTCCTGGAGTGACAAGATTGACATGAGCGAATATGAGTTGTGGAGGCATGGGCAATCCATGGCATAACAATGCCATAAACCTGGAATAAAAAAAGCCAGAAAATCCTTTCTCTATATGGAATTTCTGGCTTCATGTTTGGTTGCGGGGGCCGGACTTGAACCGACGACCTTCGGGTTATGAGCCCGACGAGCTACCACTGCTCCACCCCGCGTCGTGCGTTGTGGCGCGAACTATGTCGTCGAAGTTTTATTTGTCAACAGTTCATCGCCGCGATATTCACTGGCCATGCGATCCAGCACGCCATTGACGAAGCCACGGGCTTCTTCGCCAGCGTAGTCGCGAGCCAGTTCCAGCCCTTCATTGATGATAATGCGATAAGGAATTTCAAGGCGCTGTGTCATTTCCCAGCAGGCCAGGCGAAGAATATTCAGCTCCACGATGCCAATGCTGCGCAGACTGCGCCTGACCAGTTTGCTGATGCCGGCATCGATGGTCT
>JALSZZ010000235.1 GCA_027075825.1 Mariprofundaceae bacterium
ATGCAGTCTGTGCCGCGCTGCCCTGTAATGCCAGCAAGGTTGTGGCATCGGACTCATCGGCTACGCAGACATCGAACGCTGCCGCCTGCTGTTGCAGATGCGCTACATCCTTGTGGCGGTTGGCCGCATTGATGCAGAGATAGTATGCAGTATCGTTGATTTTATAGGTGGTGATATCATCGATAAACGTGCCCGACTCGTTCAGCAGAGCCGAGTAGTGTACCTGGCCCGCAGCCAGTTTCGATACATCATTGGTCGTGACATATTGCAGAAAGGCCAGCGCATCCGGCCCGCTGACGCGTACCTGCCCCATATGGGATATGTCGAACAGCCCCGCACCGCCTTCGCGTACGAAACGATACTCCCTGAGCGCGCCGTTCGCGTACTGCACCGGCATCTCGTAGCCGGCGAACGGGACGATTTTTCCATTCAGCGCCACATGTTCGTCAAACAGCGGGGTTTTGAGTAGTTCGGTCATGATTGCCTTCTTGTCGTCGGTTTTGTGCTTGGCTCAGGCATCACCGACATGGGTTTTGAATGCGTCCACGGTATTAGCCAGCAGCATCGTGATGGTCATCGGGCCTACCCCGCCCGGCACCGGCGTGATCCATGCTGCGCGTTCAGCGGCCGCTTCAAACTCGACATCGCCGGTGAGCGACCCATCTTCCAGCCGGTGGATGCCGACATCGATTACTGTCGCCCCCGGCTTGATCCACTCACCCTTGATCAGCCCCTGCTTGCCAGCGGCAGCAACAACAATATCGGCACGTTCGACATGGGAGCAAAGGTTGCGTGTGAATTTGTGGGAAATGGTTACGGTTGAACCGGCCAGCAATAGTTCAAGTGCCATCGGGCGTCCAACGATATTCGATGCGCCGACAATGATGCACTCCTTACCATGCAGATCCATGCCGGTTTCTTCCAGTAGTTTCATACAACCGTATGGCGTACAGGAACGCAGTGCAGGTTTTCGTGCCGCCAGCCTGCCTACATTATAGGGATGAAAGCCATCAACATCCTTACCCGGGTCAATGGCTTCAATCAGAGAATCTGGGTTGATGTGGTTGGGTACCGGAAGCTGTACCAGAATACCGTCCACTTTCGGGCTGGCATTGAGCTCGGAAATTAAACCAAGCAAATGCTGCTGTGTGGTATCTGCCGGCAAATCATGGGAAAAAGATTCGATGCCCATGTTTGCACAGGCTGATTTTTTGTTGCGCACATAGACTTGTGAAGCGGGATCACTACCCACCAGAATCACCGCCAGCCCGGGCGCCCGGCCGTGTTTCTCCGTTAATTCGGAGACTTCATCTGCCAGTGTCTTGCGCATACGCGCCGCAAGGGCTTTTCCATCCAGTATCGTTGCACTCATAAGACTGCGCATTGTTGCAGCTAGTGACTCTTTCGACAATGCCGGCTGATGATGTTTTCACCGTGAAGCGTGCGAAGGGCTCGCAGGGAAGGCATCACTTATCCTGAGTTGCTTGAAAACGTCGTGTACTTTATGCGCTTCGTGGTGGATAGTTTTTGCTCATGAGAATTGGCATTGATCTGGGCGGCACCAAAACCGAATTGATTGCGCTGGATGAGCAGGGCGCAGAACAGTTGCGTTTTCGGCGACCGACTCCTGCCGGTAATTATGGCGCAACAGTTAGCCTGATAGCAGATATGGTACAGAATGCGGAAGCTGAATTGGGCATGACGGCGAGTATAGGCTTGGGAACCCCGGGTGCAATTTCACGCAAAACCGGGTTGATGAAAAACTGCAATTCCACTTGTCTGAATGATCGGCCATTCAGGAAAGATATCGAGCAAGTATTACAACGGGACGTGCGTTTGAGTAACGATGCCAACTGTTTTGCATTGTCCGAATCTGTTGATGGTGCTGGAACAGGCAGTGCCGTGGTATTTGGTGTGATTCTCGGCACCGGCGTGGGTGGCGGTCTGGTGGTGAATGGGCAGGTGCTGGAGGGCGTCAACCATATTGCCGGAGAATGGGGGCATAACCCGTTGCCGGTATTGGCGCGTTCAGAGCTGCCCGGCCCCGAATGTTATTGTGGCAGAAGCGGTTGCATTGAAACATGGTTATCCGGGCCGGCTATGCAGGCGGAGTATCAACGCCATTATGGTAAAAAGCTGACAGCCTCCGACATTGCATCTGCAGCACAGGCCGGTGATGTTGTTTGTCTGCAAACGCTTGAAATCTATTGCGAACGTCTTGCCAGAGCACTGGCCATGGTGATCAATATCATTGATCCGGATGTGATTGTGCTGGGTGGTGGTTTGGGCAATATTGAAA
This sequence comes from Mariprofundaceae bacterium, assembly GCA_027075825.1. Taxonomy (GTDB): domain Bacteria; phylum Pseudomonadota; class Zetaproteobacteria; order Mariprofundales; family Mariprofundaceae; genus AB-137-C09. Next base: position 2,300 of record JALSZZ010000235.1, read on the forward strand.
TGTTGTATTCCCGGATACCGTTATTGTGGCACAGGTATATTTTTTCAGATGAAGTTCGCACCAGACTGTTACGGCCGGTGCATGGTGATTCATCCGGAGTGCGCGGGGCGGCCTGGTTATGGGGGAGAGTATGATTA
>JALSZZ010000236.1 GCA_027075825.1 Mariprofundaceae bacterium
ACTCATGATGCTTCATCCCAGGCCGATACCTGATGCTGAATACGGCTGCTGGCCGGCAAGTCTGCAAGCTGACGCTGACGGCTGGCGCCATCGCCATGGATCCGCCAGTAAGGCAGGCGGGCGGCGACAATCGCCAGCTCTTCCGCCGGGGCACGCGCCTGCAGGAAGTCCAGTCGCTGCTCCAGCCAGTCGAGCATGGGCATCACTGTTGCTGTCCAGGGATCAATCATCGCCGCTTGCATACCAAAGCGACAGGCGCGCCAGCGATTTTCACGGATCAGCGAATGATGAACCATCGGTGCCGCCCCCTGCGCCATGGCTGCGATTGCTTCGGCACGGATATAGGCAACACATGCTTCAGTATCAGCCAACGTTGCCGGCAGATCCGAAATACGGATTTCCAGCGTGCCATAATCAGGGTGCGGGCGCATTTCCCACCAGATATCGCGGATGGAATCAATGCTGTGGGTGGCAAGCAGCTGACGGGTGCAACGCTGAAAGTCTGCCCAGTTCTGAAAATAAAACGGCATGCCGCCCTGACTCAGGCCCTCTGCTATTTTAATGCGTGCCGAAGCAAGGCCGGTATCATGGCCTGCCCAGTAAGGCGAGTTGGCAGACAAGGCCAGAAACATGGGTAACAGCGGCAATAAATGATTGGATGCCTGAATGCAGGTTTCGCCATCGGGCATGCCGATATGTACATGCATACCAACAATATTGTAGCGGTGCAGCATCCAGCGCAGGCGCTGCTCCAGTTGCGCGTAACGTTCACCTTCGGATAGTTGTTGCTCCTGCCAGCGGGCATAGGGATGGGTGGAGGAGGGCAGTAGCCGTATATCTGAAGCGAGCGTGCTTAGCTTCGTTTTAATGGTCTGTAGCTCATGCAGGCAATCGCGGCTGTGGTGATGTACCGAAGAATTCATCTCGATAATGGAGGTGAAGACCTCGCCTTTTAGGTTGCCTTTGGCTTGTGCCTGTTGCCAGTGCTGCAATAGTTCCGGCGCTGCCGCCAGCTGCTGACCATTGATTGCATCGACCAGTATCCACTCCAGCTCTGTGCCGACGGTGCCCGGCGTGGAAGTGGTAAAATCAATCGCGTGCAAATACCCACTCGCTGGCAGAAGACATGGCGGTGTGGTAGCGGTAGCCAGCGGCAGTAAATGCCTGCAATTCTTCTGCTTCCGTCCATTGTCGGGTGATGATTTCACGAGCCATCAGGCCGCGTGCCCGTTTGGCATGAATGCCGATCACGCGATACGTATCGCCGTGAGCTTCCTTAAACACCGGGGTGATGACACGGCCAGCAATATGCTTTGCATCCACCGCCCGAAAATATTCCTGTGAAGCAAGATTGATCAGTGTATCTGTTGGCTGCTGTTGCATTTCACGCGCCAGCAGGTGGGTGACTTTCTCGCGCCAGAAGCTGTAAAGATCGGGAAAACGCTGAAAAAAAGCGGCATGCTCTGCTGCTACGCCTGGCAAGGCCGCCGCTTTGCTCAGCCGGGTGCCCATTTCCAGGCGATAAGCCTGCATCAGATCATCAGGGCGCAATACACCATACAAGCCGGAAAGTATGCGCACATGAGCGGCAGCAAAGCCCAGTTGCGCTTCGTTCAGCGTCGCAGCATCCAGCGTCTGATAGACATCGCCCTGAAAAGCCGCCAGCGCATGCGTGGCATTGTCCGTGTCAAACGGGGTTTGCCAGTGGCGAAAGCGGGCATGGTTAAGTTCGGCCAGCTTGTCGCTCAGTTTCATCAACTGGCTCAGCTGGTGACGGCCAAGGGTGCGCAGATGGCTGACCAGTTGTGCCGCCTCATCCGCAAACAGCGGCTGTCGCGCCTGCAAAAAAGGCAGCCGACGCGCCATATCCAGTTTTTTGGCGGGTGAAATAACCAGCAGCATCAGCCAGAGCCTCCCATAGCCAGCAGTTGTTTCTCCAGTTGTCCCGCCCGTTCCTGATCAGCAACAACCTCAAAATAATATTGTTTGGGCAAGACCTTGCGTTTGCTCTGCTGTTCATGCCAGAGGCGCACCCGGCCCTGACGGACGGCAATAAAGCGCATAAACCCCTTGTTATCCTTGAAGCGGCCCAGGTAGTAACGTTCTTTCGTCTTGCAGCCAAAAAGCCGTACATCCACTGGCTTCAGGCTGATTTCCTTGGCCAGCTTCATGAATGCCGGTACATCGAGATCAATGCCATTGACGTTATAACGCAAGTGAGATTCGCCCTTGTCGTTCAGCGCCTTGCCATCCACAGACAATGAAAACACATCGGTGTGACGTGCCGGATCGTGGTCTGCGGCTTTTTCCAGCACCGGACGCACCACCTTGGAGCAGGAAGACAGGCGGTCAGCGCGACCAATCGCCGGGGAAATGGTGATCTTGTGGTCGCCATCAAAAAGAAATGCCGGTGCTTCCGTTAAATAAACCACGCCGATACCAAGTTCCAGCACCGGTAACTGATTGCGGCGGTTTTCTTCATTATTGGTTTCGACAATACGCAGAATATCCCTGGCCAGGCCGCAGGCACGGGCAACGGCCATGTGTTGAGGCTCATTGCTGTATTCCATCAGACTGAGGATAATGGCATCGCCTTCAACAAACACCTTTTCCGCACCGTAGGAGGGCAACAAATCGGAAATCGGATCGAAAAAGGTGCGGCTGAAATGCGTTGCCGGATTCAGCCCCTTGTCGCGCAGGCTTTGCGTAATCCCCACTGAGCCGCGTACATCGGCCTTGATGATGGCATGGCCGCAAATTTTCTCTTCATCGCGGGCTTTTTCTTCATCAGAAGAAAAATAATACAGCACGTCATTGGCACTGGAAAGCCGATGATCCTCATCATTGTCGATCACATGAATGCGCAACAAATGCCTGCGCATGAACAGTGCTATCTTGAGATCGTGACGATAGCGCACCATGGTGCTCAAAAAGCGAAAACACAGTTTTTCGCTGGGATCGCCGGGGTCTTCCACCTGATCCAGCGCCTGAAACAGAGACTCCGGGTCGTGGCCGGATACCTTGCCCATGCTCTTGATTTTTCGCCGTATGGCTGATTTTGCCTTGCCGCCGAGAAAATATTCATAGACCTGACGGTGCGTCAGCGCGCCATGGACAGCCCGGTAGCCAACATGCGCCTTGAAGCTGGCAGCAATGGCCGTGCGAATCCCCATGCGTTTGACAAGATCCAGCAACCACCACTGGCAATCCAGGCGAACCTGGTTTTCGGCCCTGAGTCGCTGCCGCTCTTCCTTGTCGCTGATCAGGCGCAGGATGGCATACATTTCCGCCTTGTTACTGGCGGCGAACAGGGGTTCGATGTTTTCCACCATATCGAACCAGTCGAGCATGAGTTGATCTTCATGCGCCAGCGAGGGGAAAAACGTCTCGGCATCGTCAGGAAGATCATCTGCATGCAGCGCAATTGCCGTGGTATTCGCTGGCTGGATATGGGCAAACATGGCATCCAGTTGTTGATTCAGTTCGGCAATACTCTCGCGGTTGTTTTGCGAATCCACGCTTGGCGGCAGCATATAATGATGCACCATCATCCATGTGTCATCCGGTTTGCTGGCTCGCAGCACGGGATTATCCAGCACGTTTTTGATGAATTCCCGCTGCACAATATCAAGCACGGCATCACTGAGTTTGGCAACCTTGTTCCACTCTGCGCCACTGATTTGTTGCAATATGATGCCCAGCAAGTGATCACGCAGCCGGGGCTGATGCCGGGTCAGCCAGTTGGCGACTTCCTGAGCAGCAATGGCCTTGCCCTCCTGATGCTGGCCCTCGGAGCCACGCGAGGCGCGGCGTTTCCAGTCGTGCAAGGTGTGTTCCAGCCGGTGGTCGATAAAATTGAAGGTATGCGTCAGAATGCCCAGTCGTGCCAGCCACACCAGATGCGGGTTATCCTCAGCTTTGGCCTGATAAATGGCGGATTCCATGGTGCGCACACAGGCCTTCTGGAATTTAACCAGCAAATAACCCTGAGGTCTGGGGGGCTGCACCCAGTTTTTCTTGCCCTCATGCAGCTTGAGTACCATTTTGACGGTCTCATCCACCAGTTGTCGCAGGCTGCGCGGCAAGCTGTCGCCAAAGGCGACATCAATACGAACATTATCAATACCACGACGAAAATCATCGGTATGAATATCCGGCAACGATGGCGAAGCCAGATCAAACGGTGGCCGGATCGACGGGTTACCCTTTTTGAACAATGAAAACATGAAAGTGTGGTGCGCGCTCCCTGTGACTCCGAGCAAGCTTAGACACAAAAAGAAGACAATTCAAGCATGGCGCGTTTGCCGACGCAAACTGTCAACGCTTCACATCCAGATGATCACGCAATGTATCACCCAGCAGATTGATGGCCATCACCAGCATAAACAACAGCAACCCCGGCCAGACGACGAGCAACGGATTAGTCAACATCAGGCGCGTACCCTCGCGAATCATGGTGCCCAGCGAAGCATCCGGGGCCTGTACGCCAATGCCCAGAAATGAAAGTCCGGCCTCGCCAATCATCACGGCTGCCACGCCAAAGCTGGCTTCCACCAGCAAAGGCGCTGCAATATTGGGTAGCAAATGACGTATGGCAATAGCGGGAAAACCCAGGCCGGCGGCGCGCAGGGCCTCGATCCAGGCGATATGCCTTAACGACATTACCTGCACTCTGCTTAAACGGGCAAAGCCTGTCCAGCCGACGGCCACCAGCGCCAGCAGCAGGTTTTCCACGCCCGGGCCAAGCATGGCCGCCAGTGCGATAGCCAGTAAAATACCGGGAAATGACAGCACAATATCAGTCAGCCGCATCAGCAAGGCATCGACCCAGCCGCCGTACCAGCCTGCCAGCATACCGGTGCAGATACCCAGCGCTGCTCCCAGCGTCACAACGCTGAGGCTGATTGCCAGCGACAGGCGCACGCCCTCAGCCAGGCGATCCAGCACATCGCGTCCCAGTGCGTCGCAGCCCAGCCAGTGACTGGCGGAAGGGGCGGCCAGTACGCTGTCAAGGTTGACCACATGACCATTATGCCCGGTCAGCGGTGCCAGCAGGCAGATCAGCAGTGGCAGACTCAGGCAGACCGCTGCCAGTCGCACGGCGGGATTACGCCACATGACGTTGACGCGGATCGAGTATCAGCGCCAGCACATCGGCCAGCAGGTTGGCCAGTACATAACACAGGGCAATCAGCAACACGCAGCCTTGCACCATGGGGTAGTCACGGCGCTGAATGGCCTCAATGGTCAGTAAGCCCAGTCCCGGCCAGTCAAACACGGTTTCGGTAATCACCGCGCCACCCAGCACGGCACCAAGTTGCAGGGTGAACAGGGTCAGCACCGGTAACAAGGCCAGCCGTGCTGCATGCCGCCACCAGATGCGCAACTCGGAGATGCCATAGGCGCGGGCCGTGCGGCAGGCATCCAGTGTCATGGCTTCCAGCCAGGCTGCACGCGCCATGCGTGAGAGAATAGCCGCCAGTGCCGTGCCCAGGGTGATGGCTGGCAGGATGATGGCACCAGGTTGTTCCATACCGGATACCGGCAGCCACCCCAGAGTGACTGAAAACAGGAAAATCAACATCGGGCCGAGCCAGAAATTGGGTATGGACACACCAAGCAAAGAAAAAACCATGGCCGCCGTATCAGCGGTCTGACCATGCCTGCGAGCCGCAATATAGCCCAGCGGAACAGCCATCAGCACCGCCAGCAGTAAGCTGACCACCGCCAGACGGAAAGTGGCGGCTGCCCGCTCCGTAAGGCGTGCCAGCACATCATGCTGATCAATAATGCTCTTGCCCCAGTCGCCGTGCAACAACCCCTGAATATAGTGGACATATTGCACCATCAGCGGCTGGTCCAGGTGCAGTGTCTGACGCATGGCTTCACGATCTGCGGCCAGCGCTGTCTCGCCGAGCAAGGCATCGACCGGGTCGCCCGGCACCAGATGCAGCAAAAAAAAGACCAGCGTCACCACGCCCAGCAGTGTAGGCAGGGTTTGCAGCAGGCGGGCGAGGATCAGCCGGTACATACTATGGCATACGCATGGCCGTCATCGTCCTGATGGTTGTCGTGCGGGCGCTCAGGCGCAGCCTGGCCTGATGTTGGATCATAAATCACAGATGCTCACATAATGAATGGTCGGGGTTGATTACAAGGCCCACTCTGATGATTCCAGCAGCCGCTGGCAAGACATCCCCCTGAGTAATTCATCATGCTCTACCCTTGATAGTTGCACCAGCGGATTATTTGCCTTGCTACGGATGTTTTCCATTGCTTTCCGGTAGCGTGTAAAGCTGGCCTTGCAGCCATCGCGAATGCTGTAATGGCTTTTGTAAGCTTGACGGAACGCTTGCTCTTCCCAGTGCAAAAGCTCGCAATCCACCACAGCGCGAACCGTGACCTGACGGCAGTTTTGCAGCAAGCCAAGCTCGCCACATACATCACCGGGTTTCAGTGTGCACAAATAGTATTCGCGTCCATGCCAGCAATAATTGATGCTCATCCAACCGGATTTCACGATATACATGCCCAGGGTTTCTTTCTCGCCCTGAGCAAACAGCGTTGCCCCTGCCGGGCAAGACATGAGCCGAAGTTCTTTTGCCACCATGGGGAGCGCCTCTCTTTCCAGATCAGAGAACCAGGGGATATGCAGCAGCATATCAAGCAGTAGATGCCGTTTGAACCTCTTGTTGATATATCGCCGGAAACCAGCATCCTGCCGCATTAGCTGATGAACCATTGTGTAGGGGATTTCGACCACGGTACTGTCTTCTGCAGCATACAAATCGCAGGTGCGCTGGTGCGTCCTCAGATACAGGGCGATTTCGCCGCAGATGTTACTCCGACCAATATTTGCGCCTTGTTGTTGCCGCCCCTGGCAATCAATATACGGATGCAGGCTGCCTGTCGCCACCAGAAACATGCACTCTGCCACATCACCCGCCCTGACCAGTTGCTGGCCTTTTTCGTAACATCGCACCCGACACTCTTTTAACAAACGGTGAATAACAGACATGGATTGCCCCGCCCAGAAGGGGTGATTACGCAAAATGTCACATAGAGGGTCTTCATCTCCTTTGCACACAGATGGCTGGCATGTTGTGCATGCATTGAACAAACAACGGCACAACTGTCGTTCATCACTGGCCGGATGATGATCGGCATAATGCTGAAACATTCGCATCGCCTGATCTGACTGCCCCGTTTTAGCGTAAAGGCGCGCGACTACAGCATAACTCTTCGCCGCATGATCACGCAGGCCTGCGTGATCTGATAACTGAGCTGCCATAAGCCATAGCTCAGGATCTTCTTTTGTCTGCTCAGCCATCTTGATACAGGATTTTGCTGCCAGTACAAAATTGCCCGACTGAACGGCAGCGCTGATGATGTGATGATTCGTTGATTTGGACATGCCCTCTCTCCCCTTTAGTTCGCCTGGTGTTGCACTCGAAAAACTATAGTGACAAAAATCACACTGCAATCACATATTCTTGCTATAGAAGAGATGGCATCCTCCATGCCCGGCCTGTTCTGTAGAATCAAATGTATTCGGGTGTTTTGGGGCCAGAGGCCCCTCCTACAGGAGAAATCGCACGCACCTGAGAAGCGCCCACCACGCCGCGAACCACGAGGGATCCCCAATGCAGGAGCGGTCCCCAGACCGCGAACCGGAATCCGAATCCATGCCGGTTCATCATGCGGGCGGTATCATCTGCGATGGTCGTTAGTCATCCGTCTGCGGTGAAAATTCCGGTCGTGATGGTTCGGGGCCAGAGGCCCCTCCTACAGAGGGAATCGCACGCACCTGAGGAGTGCCATCACACCGAGAATCGCGAGGTATTCCCAATGCAGGAGCGGTCTCCAGACCGCGAACCGGAACCCGAATCCTGCACCTCATCATGCGGGCGGTATCATCTGCGATGGTTGTTAGTTACCCACCTGCAATGAAAATTTCCGGCCGTGGTGGTTCGGGGTCAGAGGCCCCTCCTACAGGAGAAATCGCACGCATCTGAGGAGTGCCCACCACGCCGGAACAACGAGGTGTTCGCAATGTAGGAGCGGTCTCCAGACCGCGAACCGGAATCCGAATCCATGCCGGTTCATCATGCGGGCGGTATCATCTGCGATGGTCGTTAGTCATCCGTCTGCGGTGAAAATTCCGGTCGTGATGGTTCGGGGCCAGAGGCCCCTCCTACAGAGGGAATCGCACGCACCTGAGGAGTGCCATCACACCGAGAATCGCGAGGTATTCCCAATGCAGGAGCGGTCTCCAGACCGCGAACCGGAACCCGAATCCTGCACCTCATCATGCGGGCGGTATCATCTGCGATGGTTGTTAGTTACCCACCTGCAATGAAAATTTCCGGCCGTGGTGGTTCGGGGCCAGAGGTCCCTCCTACAGGAGAAATCGCACGCATCTGAGGAGTGCCCACCACGCCGGAACAACGAGGTGTTCGCAATGTAGGAGCGGTCTCCAGACCGCGAACCGAACATTCGGGATTGACATGCAGTAAAAGCATCATATGTTACATCATTGTAACAGGTGGTGTGTTTATGAAACAAACAGAACGTGATATTATCGAATCAGCCATCCGCGTCTTTGCCGCTGATGCGCAGGCACCGCTGACAAAGGTCGCCAAAGAGGCTGGTGTCAGCCGCATGACGCTGGCGCGTTATTTTCCCTGCCGGAATTCTCTGGTGAAAAATATCGACCATTATCTGATCGTTCAGGCAGAAGAAAGCTTTGATCGGGCTGTTGCCGCCAGTGATGATCCGCTTCAGCAGCTTAAATGCTTTTTTGACAGTCGCATGAGTCGCATTCAGGGGCATCTGGTGCTGATGAAGCTCAATGATGACTTTTTTGACGATCATCACCCGAAATCCTCGGCGTGCGCAGGCATCAATGAGCGTATGTTCAGCCTGCTGAAACGGCTGCGCGCAGCGCAGCGCATCCGCCCTGAGATACCGGATGCCTGGGTTATTCACATGTTGCACAGCACGGTGTTTGCCGCCTGGGTGGCTGATAAAACCGGCACTGTCGCGCCACGCGATATTCCCGTGCTGGCATGGCAAAGCTTCTGGCGCGCCATTGCTGCGGATGGTACAACGGAGGCATCATGAAACGCACCCTGAAGCACATGCCCGGCGATACTTCGCAGGATGAAACATCCGGCAGGGTTCGCGCCCGTTACCATGCGCGTTGTTTCACGTTCATGCTGATGCTGTTGCTCAGCGGCTGCGTGGTCGGGCCGGATTTTCAGCCACCAGAGCGTCCTGCTGAACAACATTATCTGCCCGCCAGTGAGCGCAGCGAGCATACCATAAGACAAACGCAGGCGGCGATTCCCTCGCAGTGGTGGCAGCTCTATGGCAATGCAAGGCTGAATCAACTGATCACCCAGGCCCTGCAGCACAGCCCGACGCTGGAAGCCGCCGCCGCCCGCCTGCGT
>JALSZZ010000237.1 GCA_027075825.1 Mariprofundaceae bacterium
GCAATGATCAGCAGAATGCCCGCCTGCAAAGTCTGGCCGTTCGTGTGGATGGTGTTGAAGCACAGACCAGAGCGTTTGATCAGCAATTGCGGGAACGTGAAGCCAGAACAGGCTCTCAGCAGGCTGCGCTGGTACACACCGAACTGGAACTGATGGCTGCTTCCCTGGCGCGTATTGCGCCAATGGCCACCGGTGAAGATAAAGCCACCATTGCAGGCTTGCGACAACTACTCGCTAATGGCAACACTGAATATAGCGACGGGATGGCCGTGCATGGAACGGCTGAGGCAGTGCCGCTGAACGAGTGAAACACACGGCGCGCGTATTCATTCACGGCTGGGCGCAGGATGCATCATGTTGGCGTGGCATCGCCCGGCAGCACGATCTTTGCCTGAGTTTGCCGGGTCATGGCAGCCAGCAGGATCTCCCTGCCGAGGCGTGGACGGGATATTGCTATCAGCAATTACCAAAAGAGCCGGCGCTGTTGATCGGCTGGTCGCTTGGCGCCATGATGGCTCTGCGGCTGGCCGCCCGACATCCTGACCGCGTTCGCGCATTGTTATTGCTGGCTGCAACGCCAAAGTTTGTGCGGGCCAAAAGGTGGTTGCATGGCACAAGTCAGAAGGCTTTTCGCGCTTTCGAACAAGGGGTCAGTGAACAACCGGCAACAACCCTCAGGCGCTTCACGGCCATGATGCAGCATGGTGAAAAAACTGCGCTGCTGCGACAAAGCGATTATGCACCGCAGGCAGCTACGCAGCACGCTTTGCGTGCCGGACTGAGCTTGTTGCGAGAATGGGATTTGCGCGATGAAGCTGAATTGGTGGAGTGTCCGGTGCTGCTGGTCCACGGACGGCATGATGCAGTGGTGCCTGTTGCGGCAGCAGAAGCACTGGCAAAAAGGCTGAAAAACGCCCGGCTGCATGTGATTGATGGTGGTCACGCCCTGCCTGTGTTCCATAGCGATAACATTGTCTCATGGGCAGACGAGATGAACAAAATCGCTGAATGATGTGGCCGCTCAGCGGCCAGTTTTGTTTTGCAAAACCAGCCGCTGAACAGCTTATCTTACATATCTTCGGCTTCCACCCTGATGCGCATATTGGCAACCACGTCAGGATGCAGGCGCACCTGGAACTCGTGTTCACCGACAACCTTCAGATGCTGTTCGAGCAGCACATCACGACGCAGCACGTCGTAACCTTTCTCAGCCATCAGAGCAACAATATCATGTTCACCAACAGAACCATAAAGATGCTGGCCGTCAGATGTCGCGACAACCACAGACAGTTCAAGCTGTTCCATTTCAGTAGCCTTGCTGCGGGCTTTTTCAAGCTCGCTCTGATGACGCGCTTCGAGCATGCGGCGGCGGCGTTCAAACACGCGGCGATTGCCATCGTTGGCAATCACTGCTTTTTTGGTCGGCAAAAGATAATTGCGGGCATAACCGGGCTTAACGCTGACTTCGCTGCCAACATTGCCCAGGCCTTCGACGCGTTCGAGAAGAATTAACTGCATAGTAGTTCCTCCGTTTGGATTGCAGTCACCCGATACACGGGCGTTTATTCATTAGCAGGCTGAATGGATGCGCGGAAGTTTTTCCACACGTCAATCAACCCGAGGATCATAAAAGGGAAGATGATCATGGTCCAGAACATGAGCATCACATACATCATCACAATAACGGGAAGCAGCCCTCGCGAACGCAGCCACAAATGCACGACCGAAATGCCATTGACCGCCATAACGCCGCCCAACAGCAAGGCCAGTGTGACACCAAGGTATTGCATATCGCCACTGAACAGATTAGCCATGGCAAGGCTGATCAGGAATGCCCATGCCGACCACAACGATGGCTGGTACTCCAGTGTTGAACGCGGATCACCCTGGTAAAAACCGTAGTGTCTGCCAAACGTCCGGGCGATTGCCAGATTAACGCCCCACATCAGCCACAGCGATAACAGGAACATGCCTGGCAGCGTCCAGCCAAGCAGGGCTTTGACCCCCTGCGCCGCCTCCGGCGGAATAGCATTTGGCCCCCGCTGCAACTGCTCAAACAGTGGAGCGAGCAACTGCAACAGCCAGTGTTGCACACCCTCCGGGTGTTGCTGCGTCAGTATGATCATGCCGATGGTAGCAATCGCAGCCAGCACCACAAGCAACACATCGGATGAGCGGCGCATACCCTCAGCGCTTAACAGGCCGTTGGCGGCAACAGCAGGCACCAGCACATAGCCAATGGCAAACACCGCCAGCAACGCCGGGTTGCTATCCGGCAGCAGGAAGACCAGCAGTGTGGCGACAGCAGCGGACTGCACCGCAAACAACACACCACCGCCAAGGGCGGCTACCGCTGCCAGTGCAGGCGTGATAAAATTCAGCGTCATGCATAGCAAGACGACAATCAGTGCCAGCCCCGGCCTTGCTGTCACAAACGATAGCTGCGGCAGCCACAGTTGCAGTGAGAACATCAGCGCCATCAGTCCGCCACAGCCCACAGGATGGCCAAGCAACAAGCCCAGCGCAGCAGGCATGGGGGCAGGTGTATGCTCTGTTGCAGACATGCGGCTTCCCGTTATCAACCCGTATCAGTCGTGATGCAACGGCGTGAAAGCCAGCAAGGCCAGCACACGAGCGCGCTTGACAGCCGTGGTCAGCAGGCGCTGATGTTTGGCACAGGTGCCCGTCACACGGGATGGCAAAATTTTGTAACGATCCGTCACAAACTGCGACAGCAGTTCCGGATCCTTGTAGTCAATCACCATGGTCTTGTCAGCGCAAAATTTGCAGAATTTGCGACGGCGCTGAAATTTGCGACCACCCTGGCGACGAGCCGGACGACGGGCTTCGCTGCCACCTTCTTTCTTCTCGCCGCCTGCCGCGACTTTTTTCTCTTCCTTGTTGACGCTATCGGTCATCATGTTCTCCTGTCAGTTTCCACAGGTGCGCACAGCGTAACGTGTGACACCCACAATTCTACTTGCCCCCAGCGCTGCTCACCATCGCGTGAGTAAAAGCGCCGTCGCAACACGCCCTGCACCTCAATATATTGCCCTTCAAGACGGGCAATCGCTTCGGCAATCTCTGCCTCGGCACGCAGAGGAATGGGTTGCTCATCCACATGCCGGGCGCGAACCGGCCCCAGCGGTGGACGGGGAATCATCAGCGAGGCAATCACCGCCTGGCTACCATCCGGTGTCCAGCGATGTCGAAGTTCCTGAAGCTTACCCCGCAGTTGAATCAGTTGTTGGCTCAGGCGCTGGCCCCGGTTGATTCTGAAGCATCAGCAGCGGCTGTTGCACCTTCAGCCGGTGCCTCACTGCTTTCCTCTTCTTTCTTCTCACGACGGCGAACCAGTGGTGATGGCTTGTCATCAAAGGTTTCGCTGCGAACGCTCAGAAAACGCACAATGCGCTCATCCAGGCGAATGGCTGCTTCCAGCGCGCTTACTGCTTCAGCGCCGCCATCGGTGACGAGGAAGACATAATGCCCCCGTTTACGTTTGTTAATGCTGTAGGCCATAGCTCGCGAGCCCCAGTATTCGCGCTTGATCACGCGACCACCGGCCTTTTCGATGCGCTCTACCAACTGATCGGTAAGCTTGTGGGTGTTGTCCTGGGAGACGTCAGGATTGACGATAAAGGTTGTTTCGTAATACACAGTGCCCTCTTGGAGTCCTTTGCACCGCGTGAAGTTCAGCAACTTCTTGCGGTGATATTCAGGTACGCTTCAATGTTGGCATATTGAAGCGAGTGTTGTTAACAGCGTCATCACGCAGACGCAAGGCGCGGCATCTTATGCAAGAAGAGAAAAATAACAAGCGCGCAGGCAAACGATCAGCCCCTCCCGCTATTTCTCGTGACGATTGCCAAAGCCCGACAGATTCCCGGCGGGAACTGCTGAGGCATGTGCTGGCAGGCAGGATCAAATGCACCTGCTAACAGCAACCAGAACCGGACAATAGCATCACGATGAACGCGGCGTGCAAAATGAAAAGGGAAACAGGCTGCGCTGATCGTATATTGGCCGCACAGGCGTTCACTTGCCGATGCAGAATTCGGAAAATACCCGGTCGAGAATATCGTCAACACTGCCAAAGCCAACAATCTCTGCCAGCGCCGAGTGTGCCCGGCGCAATTGCAGGGTAGCCAGATCCAGGCTGGCTTCGTTCTGCATCAGTGGCAGTGCCTGGCGCAGAGCCTGCAGCGTCCGCTCTATGGCATCACGATGACGGGCGCGGGTAATCAACAGCGTTTCTTCGCTTTCCATCTCATCCCCCAGATGGTGAGCCATGGCCTGAAGCAGGCTGTCTATACCGTAGCCCTGGCGGACAGAAACAGCCAGAAACCCTGTTGGCACCTGCCAGCCATCCGGCATAAGGTCAGTCTTGTTCATCAGTTTCATATCAGCGGTTTCAGCCTCAGCCATCGTCCAGCTTGTCGGCTGCGTGGCATCGGCAACGAACAGACAGACATCGGCCATGGCAGCCTGTGTGCGTGCCCGTGCCACACCCACTTGTTCAATGACATCATCACTATCGCGAATGCCCGCTGTATCCAGCAGCCGCACGGGGATGCCGTGCACCTCAAAATCCACCTCCAGCACATCACGGGTGGTGCCGGCCTGATCGCTGACAATGGCCCGTTCGCGTCCGCCAAGCGCATTCAGCAGGCTGGATTTGCCAACATTCGGCGCGCCGATAATGGCCACTGTTGCGCCCTGAAACAGCCGCTCACCAAAATCAGCGCCTCGCAGCATGGTTTGCAGCGGCATGATCAGCGTCTTCTCGAGTTGCTGGCGCAATTCATCAAGAAATAATTCGGGGATATCCTCTTCGGGAAAATCGAGGCAGGCCTCGGCATGGGCGACTATGCCGAGCAATTGCTGCATATATTGCTGAATAATGCGCCCGAAGTCACCGGATAAATGACGTTGAGCCTGGCGCGCCGCCCGTTCGGTAGCCGCATCAATGCAGGCGATCAGCCCTTCCGCCTGAGAAAGATCCATGCGTCCGTTGCAGATCGCCCGACGGCTGAACTCACCCGCCCCGGCAGGCCGCGCTCCCAGGGTAAGACAACGTTGCAGCAGCGCCTGCAACAGCACCTGACTGCCATGCCCCTGAAACTCGATAACATCCTCACCGGTAAACGATGCCGGTGCCGGAAACCATAACAGCAGGCCCTCATCCAGTACGCTGCCTGCTTCATCAAAGGCCCTGACCAGCGTTGCATGACGTGCCGGTGGCGCTTCATGGCGCTGGCACAAGCGCATGGCGATACTCAGTGAATCAGGGCCGGACAAACGAATCACACCAATACCGCCACGACCTGCTGCCGTGGCGATAGCAGCAATCGTCGTTGTCATGGTGCTTAAATGGCCTGTTTCACCTTCAGCACATACCATTGCTGAGCAATGGAAAGCACATTATTGACCACCCAGTACAATACCAGACCGGAAGGGAAGAAAAGGAACATGACGGTGAACACCGGTGGCAGGAATTGTAATACTTTGGCCTGCATCGGGTCGGCTGGCTGTGGATTCAGTTTTTGCTGTACATACATGGAGATGCCCATGATCACCGGCAGAATAAAATAGGGATCCTGCACCGACAAATCCTGCAACCAGAAGACAAACGGTGCCTGTCGCATTTCAATTGACATCAGCAACACCTTGTAAAGGGCGAAAAACACAGGGATCTGAATCAGAATCGGCAAACAGCCACCCATCGGGTTGACCTTGTGCTTCTTGTACAAGGCCATCATTTCCTGACTCATACGCTGACGATCGTTGCCGTACAGGTCTTTCAGGCGCACCAGTTCCGGCTGTAACTTGCGCATGGCGGCCATGGATTCATAGGCCTTTTGCGTTGGATAAAAGAAGATCAGTTTGATCATCAGCACCAGCAAAATAATCGCCCAGCCGAAGTTATGTACATAATCATACAGCCAGAGCATAAAGCTGTGCATGGGTTTGGCGATAAAGGCAAACCAGCCAAAATCCACGCAACGCTGCAACTCAACGTTCAGGGTTTTAAGCAGAGGGATGGATTTAGGGCCAATAAACAGCGTGCTGTGAAAAACGGCATCACCATTTTCCACCGTTCCGTCATCAATCAATCCAGCCTGATAGGAGCGGCCATCACCCTTGTAAAAATAGCGGTAACTGCGATCGGCATCGCCAATGATCGCGGTAATGAAATAGCGATTCATCATTGCCGTCCAGCCACCAATCGCTGCCACCTGCACAGGCTTGCCCTCATCCAGATCGTCGTAATTGATTTTTTTCAGTTCACCGGAAAGAAAGCCCGTCGGGCCGGTATGTTCGTAAAATGTTTTCAGCTTCTTGTTCGGGTTACGTTGCACCACCTGACGGAACATTTTGCTGCCTGCACCCTGCAGAATGCGGTCTTCAATCTGTACCAGATAGGAGCCGGAACGAAGGCTTAAAGTGCGCTGCCATATACGGTTATTGTCAAGTTTTGCCTGGAACACAGCCTGATTGCCCTGTGTCTGACCTTTTACGCGAACAAACGGCGATACAATCTTCGCTCCCAGCACCCCGGCATTCACATAATCAGCACGGAAATCAGCGCCGTTTTCAAGCGACTCGCGCCCCAGCACATGCACTTTGGGTGCGCCGGGTTCAATACTGGTCGTATAGGTGAGAAGCTCTGCCTCGGTCAGCCAGCCGCGTTCATCCATACGCAGACGCAGCAAATCATTTTCCAGCAGAAAAGATGCGTGTTTAACATTGCTGTTTTTGGCATGACTTGCAGGCATGGCAGCATCATGAATTTCGGATGTCTGCGGGCGAAGTTCAGGCATATGATCATCTTTGCCTGAGTTGACAGGCACTGGCGCATGATCAGGTGATGATGAACTGGCGGCAGGCTGCGTCGCTGGCGTTTTTCCTTCCGGCGCAGGAAACAAGGCTGACCAGATCCATAAAATACCGAACGACAAAATGACGGCCAGCAACAGATTACGTTGTTCCATAGTGTGATTACTCCTGAATCAGGTGGTCTTTTTTGGCTAAACGGTGGCCACAGCACACCCCGGGAACCGGGTCATAACCACCACGGGCAAACGGATGACAACGACACACCCGCCGCAGGCCAAGCATCAGTCCGCGCCACACGCCATGCCCTTCAATGGCCTCCAGCATGTATTGCGAGCAACTGGGCACATAAATGCAGCGGCCACGCATAAACGGGGAAACAGCATACTGATAAACGCGAACCAGTTGAATCAAAACGTTTTTCATGCTGACGAAGGCAAAAGACGGTTGAACAGTTCACAGATGCGGTGCTGCAACGAAGCATGATGCGCCAGCAATGCCGTCTCCTGAGCCAACGGGATCACCAGTATATCCACGCCATGAAGGCGCAACGGGTGCTGGCGAAATACTTCACGAATATGCCGTTTGAAACGATGACGGGCAACGGAGTTGCCATATTTTCGCGATACTGCAAAACCAATTCTCGCATGCGCAAGGCCATTACGCCGCCAGATCAGACGCAAGCCACGCGACTGAAGGCGTTTACCCCGGCGCATGGCGGCAAAATCAGCCTTGCTGCGCAGGCGCATGGTTGGAGGAAATGCATACAAACCTGCCATTCAATCATGTAAAAGGGAAGAAAAAAGCCGGGGCTTCCCCCGGCTGTTGCTTCTGACACACATTAGCTGACTGCCACACTGGTGGTCAGTATGCTGACCTGACTAGCAGGACAGACGCTTGCGGCCTTTGGCCCGGCGGCGATTAATGACGGCACGACCGGAACGGGTGGCCATACGGGCGCGGAAGCCATGACGGCGAGCACGACGAATACGGCTCGGTTTGTAAGTAAAACTCATCTGATAACCCCGAATAACGACCTGCGTTTTTTCTTCTGTTGCAGGTGGTAACTGAATAATTCTTGCTGCTGTCGCTCACGATCAGCCCCTTGCACAGCCAGCATATACCATGGCCCGCCAGAGGGCCGCGAATGGTAAGAGCAGCCTGCCTGCTGTCAACTTCAAATTCCGAAAGCAGGAACCACTGCCGCATACGGTATGCGTATCGGAAAACAGGGGGATCGCACATTTCCTGGCAGCGAACCGCCCGAAGGGTAAAATCATCATCCTCTGGAACCATTCACATAAGCAGCGGTCAGCGCATTGGCTGGCGCCTCAAACACGTGCTGGCACTGACCAAACTCAATGAGTTTGCCAACACGTTCGGTCATCCAGAAAAAGGCAACATAATTGGCGACACGCCGGGCTTGTGCCAGGTTGTGGGTGACGATGACCACGGTGTAACGTCCGCGCAGGCGGCAGATCAAATCTTCTACCACGCCGGAGGCAATCGGATCCAGTGCGCTGCACGGCTCATCCATCAGCAGGATTTCCGGCTCCAGCACCAGGGCGCGTGCCAGGCAGAGGCGTTGCTGCTGTCCGCCGGAGAGCGCCAGCGCTGGCGTATTCAGCCGATCTTTGACCTCATCCCACAGCCCGGCATCGCTTAGCGCGCTTTCAATTTTTTCATCCAGGGTGTGGCGATCCCGTATGCCGTGTTCGCGCAACGGCAACTCCAGATTGCGGTGAATCGACAGCGGGAAAGGGTTGGGGCGTTGAAAAATCATGCCGATACGGCGACGAAGTTGCAATGTGTCAACGGAACGATCACGCACATCCAGACCATCCAGAAGAATACGCCCGCTACTGCTGGCACCAGGGATTTCTTCCGTCAGACGATTGATGGCCGATAAAAAACTGCTTTTACCACAGCCGGAAAGGCCAATCAGGGCGGTAATACAACCCTTGTAAATATCCAGCGAGACATGTTCCAGCACTGCTTTGCCGTGATACGCTACTGAAAGTTCACGGATCTGAAGTTGCGACACCGGTTTACAGCAAGGACTGGCCAGCCTCACGTCTCCCAGTGTAAACGGATGCTTATGATTCATACGCTTAATCTCCTCTGTAGCCAGCGCGCCGATAGCAATTGCGCCAGTACGCTGAAATACAATACCAGTGCAATCAACAACAAAGCCGAAGCATGGGCGGCGGCATCGCCACCGGTGACGTTCATCGACAAATCATAAATATGAACCGACAGGGCGCGACCAGAATCCATCAGCGATTCCGGCATACGATCGACATAGCCACTGGTGAAAATCAGCGCCGCAGTCTCAGCCATGGCCCGACCTGTGCCGAGCACAAGCCCGGCGACAATGGCCGGTGCCGCCGCAGGCAGCAGAATATGCCAGATGGCTGTGGCGCGGCGCATACCCAGCGCCTGTGCGCCCAGCCGCCAGTTATCACTGACAGCCCTCATGCCGATCTCGCGTAAGCGTCAAACCAACCTCATCTACCGCTTTCCGATATAAGCCACAGCATTCGCCGCATCGTAACTGATGGGAGGTGAAGATGTCGATATTGGCTATTCCTGAAGGTAATGCGGAGCGTGAAGCG